>CAZDNN010000264.1:0-8552 GCA_964506385.1 uncultured Planctomycetota bacterium | reverse complement strand
AAGGAGAAGGTGGGCTGGGACGCGTTCATCGTCTGCAACAACGCGCCGCGCTGGTGGTCCATCATCCACTACGACTGGCTGACGAGCCCGCTCCTCGGCGACGCCATCAGCCAGGACAACATCGGCGGCCCCACGTCCCGCATCGGGGCGGGCGGCCACGGCCGCTACTGCGACTTCTGCAACCGCAAGTTCCGCCACTACCTTCAGACCACGGGTCGCCTGCCGGGCTTCCGCCGCGACGTCCGCCACATCCGCGACTACGTGCAGAAGAACCTGATGACGGTCGTCCGCCAGCTCCCGCCCTACACGAAGCCCCGCTGGAACCGCGCCGAGGGCGACCTGCTGGCGAAGCTCTGCGCCCCGCCCGTCATGTCCGAGTACCAGAAGTGCCTCTACATCACCCACCTCCACAGCTTCCTGCGCCATCGCCGGGACGCGAAGCTCGTGGCGGAGCGGCTCGGCAAGGAGTTCGACGTCCACGGCAACCAGGGCGGCGGGTTCATCGGGCCGAATCCCTATCAGGTCGCGCTCGCCGACTTCGTGGACACCGTGTGGTTCGAGAGTTCGGGTCTCTCGGCCTACGACATGTTCAAGCACGGCTGGAACAACGCGTGGGGCGCCTTCCGCTACACCATGGGCTGGGCGATGACGCAGGGGGAGCGGCCCTTCCTGTCGATGACCCGCTTTCACAAGCACGCGCCCGACCTGGTCGAGCACGAGATGGCCGAGGCCTGCGCCGGCGGCGGCGTGCTCTTCGTCAACCAGCAGCACTTCGAGAAGGAGCCCGAGCTCCAGGCGCTGCTGACCCGCTACTTCCGCTTCCGCCACGCCCACCGCGCGCTATTCGCCACCGCGGGCAAGCGGCGTCATGCGCAGGTGGCGCTCGCCTACTCGATCCCGACGATGATGTACGACGCCTATCAGTACGTCGGCGACGCGCCGCCCATCAACAGCCTGTCGGGCATGGCCCGCGCCCTGTTCGAGGCGCACATCCCCTTCGACGTCGTCATCCTCCGCCACCCCGAGATCCGGCCCGACACCGTCACCCTCGACGAGTTGCGGCGATACAAGGTCGTCATTCTCCCTGCGCTCGAATGCCTCTCCGACCATCAGATCGGCCTGCTCACGCGGTACACCCAGGCCGGCGGCACCCTCGGCCTGCTCGGCGACAGTGGGGTCCGCGACGAGAACAACCTGCCGCGCAAGCAGCCGCCGCAGGCGGGCTGGCAGGAGGCCGGGCGCACCGCCGAGCTGCTCCCCGGGCGCAGCTTCGGCCGCTGCCGGGCCGCTGCGAGCGATGAGACGCGGGCACTCGGCGACGCCGCGGCCGCCGCTGTGCGCAAGGCCCTGGGCGGTCAGACGATTGTCTCGGGCAAGCTGCCCCGCACGCTCTGGGTCAATGCCTGGCTGCACGGGGAGGACCTGCTGAGCGTCCACTTCGTCAACTACGCCATCGGCTTCGAGACGGGCAAGGCGACGCCCACCGAGCCGGCTCGCGTGAAGATCGCCCTGCCGCCGACGCTCCCGCTCGGGGAGGCTCTCTGGCTGACGCCCGACGGGCGGGGCGAGCCCGTCGAGGTGATGATAGACGGCGACGGCGCCGCGCATCTCACGCTGCCGTCGGTGCGCGTCTACGGCATCCTGGTCATCGGGGGCGCGGGCGTGGAGGCGCGGCGGAGCGCGACCCTCCAGGCCGCGGCGCTCGCCGCGCGGGCGGCCAAGGCCGCAGGGCGGGACGCCCCGGCCGTCCAGGGCCTCGCCGCCATGCTCGCGGGGCTGGCCGGCCCGCGCCGCGACGTGGACCCGCCGCTCGGCCTCGACCAGGCGCCCGTCCTCGTCCAGGCCGCCGAGCAGGTGCTCCGCAACATCCAGGCCGAGCGCGACGCCGCTTATCTCACGCGCGTCCGGGCCATGGCCGACACCGAGGGCGCGGTGCTCGCCCTCGATTTCGGTGGCGAGAAAACGGAGGGGGGATGGCGGAAATGTGGAGTGTCCGATCGCTACGACCCCAAGCGCCGATTCGGCTGGCTCGAGGCCGCCGACGACACCGAGCCGACCCCCGAGGAGCGCTGGTACGCCATGGCCGCAAGGCACGGCGGGAAGGTCGCCACGGAGATCGTGGCCGGCCGCCTGCTCTTCTGGCCATACCGCGAGGCCCCGCCCGTCCCCCTGCGGACGCACCTGGCCTGCGGCGGGCCGCGGCGCTTCCGCATCGACCTCCAGCCAGGCAACTACGTGGTTCGCGTCGTCACGACCATGCCATCGTGGACGAACCGCAATTTCCTGGTCTCCGGCATGGTCGCCTGCAACGGCGCCGTCCGCCTGCTCGACGCGCCGATGGACAAGGGCTCTCTGGTGGCCCGGGACTTCGCGGCCACCGTCAGCGACGACCGCAGGCTCGAGCTGACCTTCGGCGGCGCCACCGGCTGGGGCGTCGCCGCCGTCATCGTCTCTAAGGCCGGCGGCGCCACGGAGGCCGACCCGCTCGAGATCGGCGGCCTGCGCGCCTGGCGCGTCAGCCCCCGCTACCCCAACCCCGACTGGTGGCCCATCGACCAGACCATCTGCCGGCCCGAGTTCCGCCTCGACAGGCTGCCCGCGCCCGACTGGACAGAGGCCAAGGCCCCGCCCAAAGGGATGCCCGTCATCGATCTCGGCACCAGCCGCCAGGCCGACGTCGGCGACATCGTCTACGCCGCGACCGTCATCGACTCGCCGGAGGCCCGCGCGGCCACCCTCCGCTTCGCCGCCACCAGCGCCGCGCAGCTCTGGCTCAACGGCGAGGCCCTCGCCTACGTCCCGAACGAGAAGGGCCTGCGTCGCGACGAGCTCGTCGTGCCGCTCCCGCTGCGGGCGGGGCGGAACACCCTTCTCGTCAAACTCCAGCGCTTCTGGGAGCGCCGCTGGCTCTTCTACGCGTCCGTCGCCGAGCCGGAGTGAGCGACCCCGCTGCCCGACATGAACGGGCGCCTGGGGCAACCGACCCCAGACGCCCGTTCTCCACAGGGCGTGTGGCCTATTTCCTGCGCCGCCGCACGAGCACGCCGAGGCCGCCGAGGCCAAGAAGGCTCAGCGTGGCCGGCTCGGGGACAGAGAGAGTCACGTCGTCCACGACGTAGGCGTTGCGGCTGAAGCCACCCTGGAAGCGGATGGCCGTGATCGAGTCGCGGGCCGGGACCGTGGGCGGGCTGCCCTGGAACACGGTGTTGCCGAGGGCGGCGATGGAGAAGGTGCCGTCGAGCACGTTGGGGTCGGAGAGGTAGACGTCGTAGCGGGCGTTGGCGGTGCCCCAGTCGAGGCCGACGACGCGGAGGGCGTGGACGTTGAGCGCGTCGCCGTCGTCGGCGAAGTCGCCGTCGCCGTTGGCGTCGATCGACTCGGCGATGAACCCGGCCGGTGCGACGGTCACCCACACGGGGCTGTAGCCGTTGGGGTTACGGAGGTTGAGGGAGCCGTCGCCGAAGGCCGT
This sequence comes from uncultured Planctomycetota bacterium, assembly GCA_964506385.1. GTDB lineage: Bacteria > Planctomycetota > PUPC01 > DSUN01 > DSUN01 > CAZDNN01. The sequence continues at coordinate 5,083 of CAZDNN010000264.1, read as the reverse complement.
GAGGTTCGGCACGCCGTTGACGCCGTTGGTCATGAAGGTGAGCTGGAAGGAGTTGCCAGAGCCATACTCCATGGCGAACGCGCAGTCGAGCTGCCACCACGCCTGGCCGTCGCTGTCCACGCTCTGGCTCAGGACCGTGCCGCCGCTGGTGTCGAAGGGCGAGGTGATGAAGGCCGCGCGGTTCGAGCCGGCGACGATGCCGGGGTGCTCGGTCGCAACGCTGTTGCCGTTGGTCCAGCTTGTGAAGGTGTTGCCCGTGCCGAGCTCGAAGCCGCCATTCTCGAGCGTGGAGATCTCGGCTTGGGCCGCCGCGGCGACCAGCAGGCCGAGGACAGCCACGAGGGCGAGAAGCCGGTAGGGATGCTGCACTTCGCGACCCATCTTGGGGTACCTCCTTTGTCCGACGTTGTGCGTCGTCTTCTTGTCGCCTCTGTTGGTGTTGGAGAGCAAATGGCGTGCCGTCGCTGGCCGAGCGGTGGGCCTGGGGGCAGGAAATCCGCGGTCGGGGCGTAAGTCCTTTGGATGGCGAGGCTTGCATCGTGCCGGATGCTGGCAGTGGCCGGGTCAGCCGCCGGCTGCCCCCGCCGCAGCGTGTCCGCGATCCGCAACACCAGCCAGGTGTTCGGCATGCTTAAGCCGCTGCGAGGCAAGGAGTTGCGTCATTGTGGTGGGCCTGTCTGCGGGCGCAGACAAGGCTAGGGCGTCTCGGTGCCAGGCGCGGGAGCAGTTCCCGTTCCCGGCGCCGCGGGTGCCGTCGGGGCTGGGGCTGGCTTCGGCGGGGCGAGCCAGCGGTCGTAGGCGCCCTTGTAGAGCTTGGCCGTGATGGCGAGCAGCACGACGGTGCCCACGGCGACGAACAGCTTCGCCGGGAGGCGAAGCGGCCGGGCGCCCGAGCCCCTGGGATGGTAGAGCACGACGAGGGTGGCGAGCACGGCAAGGGGCATGGCGAGCAGCGTGCCCGCCTGGCCGGCCACAAGAGCGTCGGCCTTGCTGATCCTGCCGCCCACGAGGATGATCAGGGCGACGGCCATGCCCACCAGGAGGCTCAGCGCCGAGCCGAGCTTCGCGGGCATCGAGTTGATATCGTCGCTCTTGCCGAGGCCGTCGGCCAGCAGCGTCCCGCCGATCATCGCGTTGACCAGGAAGCTCGAGAACGCGGCGGAGAAGAAGCCGATGCAGAAGACCAGGCGGGCGCCCCCGCCCAGGAGACTCTCCAGCAGCACCGCCATGTCGCCCGCCGTCTTGATCGTCGCCTCGCGACCGTGGAGGATCGCCGCGGCCGTGGTCATGATGACCATCGAGATGACGGCGAGCATCCCGATGCCGCTCACCGCATCGGCCACACCCTTGCCGTAGTCCGCCTCCCTCCAGCCGCGTGCCCGCACCATATACGTCTGGAAGATCGCGCCGACGATCGAGAACGTCGTTGCCACGAGGCCCACCGCGATGAGCCACTCGCCGGCAGTCGCCGGCAGCGACGGCACGAAGCCCCGCACGATGCCGCCCACGTCGGGCTTCGCCACGAACAGGTTGGCGAGAAACGCCACGAGCATGATGGCCACCAGCGCGGTCATCATCCGCTCGAGGATCGTGTAAATGCGGCGGAAGGCGAACAGGAAGGCGAGCGCCAGCGCGTTGAACGCGATGGGCCACACCCAGACCGGCACGGGAGGTGGCGCACCGCCACGGGTCAGAAGGGAGTTGACCGCTGTCGCCACGCCCATGTTATTGCCAAACTGGAATGCCGTGGCGATATAGAACATCGAGAACCCGGCCAGCGCGGCGAAGGGGCGGCCCCACGTGTCTGCGCAATGCTGGAGAAAGCTCTTCTCCGACGTGATGCCAAACCGCATGAACAGCGTGACGAACCCCGCCATCAGGATGCCTGCGAGCAGCGGCAGCCACAGCATGGCATAGCCGCGTGCCGCGCCCATCTTCGTCATCGTCGTCACGCTCCCCGGCCCGAGCACCACCGCGGCGATCACAAAGGCCGGGCCGATGCGCGTCAGCCATCGCAGCATCTTCATCGCGTCCTCCTGGGCAGACGTGGCAGCCGCGTCGCGACTTCGCCGCGTATCGTAGGCGGTGCCTCCCCCTGCGTCAAGGCAGATGCATCTTGCGGCGGCGGCCGCCGGGCGTACCCGGGACGGTTCTGCGGCACGCTGAAGCCGCTGCGGTTGCGCGGGCCGGCCGACACAGGTACAATCCGCGCGATGGCTCGAACCTCAGGAGAAACCCTCATGACGCAGCTTCGATGTGCGATCCTCGCTCTGGCCGTTGGTTCCCTGTGCGCCCGCGGGGCGATGGCGCCGTGGCATCACGACCTGGCCCATGCCAACGGCGGATACTGGCGGATGCGGGTGGCCGTGACGGTGTCGAACGATACGGGGAAGGATGCGGTGGGCCGGCCCGTCGAGATCCGCGTGGGGAAGGGCAAGGGGGAGCTGCCTCTCGCCGGGCAGAGCGTCGCGGCGCTGCGGGCCTGCAACGCCGAGGGCGCGGAACTGCTCTGGGATCTGCTGTCGTCCGACGGGCAGCCGAAGCGCGATGGGACGCTCGCCGAAGGCGACCGCCTGGTCTTCGGCGTCGAGTGCAAGAGCAGGGAGAAGGTGACCTGCTACGTCTACGCCGACAATCCCGAGGCGCTGCCCGTCGCGGAGTTCCTCGGCGCGGTGAAGCCCTTCCAGGACGGCGGCTTCGAGCAGGGCTCGGGCGACGCGCCGCTCCACTGGCGGCCGGTCGAGACCGATGACCAGCACCGGATGTCTTGGGTCACCGAGTCGCCCCACGGGGGCAAGCGGTGCGCCCGCTGCGACGTGGATGCCGGCGCGCCGCCGTCGTGGGTGAAGTACGTGCAGGAGGGCGTCCATGTGCTGCCCGATGCCGACTACCGCCTCGAGGCCTGGGCGAAGGCGAAGGACGCCAAGGGGCGGGTCGGCTGGTTCATCCACGTCCACGGCGATACGCCGATGGTGGTCAACAAGCACCAGGACATCGGCGAGGGCACCTACGACTGGCGGAAGGTCATCATCGACTTCCACACCCCTCCTGACGCCGTTGGCCTGACGGTCGGCACGGTGCTCCGCGGCACGGGCACGGCTTGGTTCGACGATGCGACGCTCACGCTGCCGACCGAGGGGCAGAAGCCCTTGCGCGCCATCGCGGGCGAGGTCGAGCGCCACGAGCTCGCCGCCGCCCCGACACCCGATGCCTGGCGTCTGAGCCGGGCGAGCCACCGCGTCGAGATCCAGGTGCGCAACTGGAGCGACGAGGCCACCCGACCGCTCGTCGCGGCCGGCCTCGGCCCGGTCACCCGCCGCCTCCCCCTCGCGCTCCGCGACGAGCGCCTTCGCGTGCTCGACCCAGCCACGGGCGACGAGGTGCCAGCCCTCAAGCTCAAGCATCAGCTAGTCTTCGCCGCCGACGTGCCGGCGAACGCCGAGAAGGTCTACCACGCCTATGTGTGCCGCCCCTCGCGGTGGCAGCTCTTCGGCCGACGGAAGGCGATGGCCTACGGCGATCTCCTCCGCAGCAAGGCGAACCTGGTCGAGAACCCGAGCTTCGAGGAGGGCGACGCCCTGCCCGCGCAGTGGGAGCATTCGGCGCAGAGCGACCGGCCGGCCGACGAGATCTCGCAGGTAGCACGAGACGGCAAGGCCCACAGCGGGGACTCGTGCGTCAGGCTCGTCGTCCCGCCCAAGGCGCCCCTCGGCTGGTCGGGCTGGCACCAGAACATCGCGGTGAAGCCCGAGACGACCTACCTCTACGCCGCGTGGTTGCGGTGTGAGAACCTCGATGGCGGCGTGCAGCTCCACGGCCACTTCCACAAGGCCGACGGCAAGCTCAGCGACATCCGCGGCTTCTTCGGCGTCGGCCCCCAGCTCACCGGCACCGAGGGCTGGACGCTGCTCATGGGCACGGTCCACACGCCCCGCGACTGCGCGTACGTCCGCCTGCATCTGACGATGAACGCCCACGGCACGGTGTGGCACGACGGGGTATTCTTCGGCGAGGCCGCCCAGGCGCTCGTCGGCGCCACCGAGGCCCGCCGCCCGCTCGTGGACCGCGCGGTCGAGCGGCGCGGCTATGCGGCCTGGAGCGTCAACCCCCTCGTGAAGGTCTTCCAGGATGATCTGCCGACCGAGCCAGTTAGCCGCGTCGAGCTCTCGGCCGCTCGCAACGAGTGCGAGGTCTTCCAGCTCGCCCTACGCTCCGTCCGCGATCTGAAGGACGTGAAGGTCGCGGTCGAGCTGCCCAAGGGCCGCGACGGGGCGACGCTGCCCGTCGAGCTCAACCTCGTGGGCTACGTCCGCATCGACCATCCGACCAGCTACTACCGCTGCGACGTGCCAGCGTGGTACCGCAAGCGTCCGCCCGCCGGCAGGAGCGGCTGCGACGGCTGGGCGGGGATGTGGCCCGACCCGCTCCCGCCGATGAGGCCCTTCGCGCTCGAAGCGGACACCACACAGCCGGTCTGGGGCACGGTCCGGGTGCCCGAGGACGCAGCCCCCGGCGCCTACCGCGGCATGGTCACCATCGTGCCCGAGGGCGCGCCGCCGATGCAGATCGCACTCGCTGTCCAGGTCCGCGACTTCGCCATCCCGAAGACCAGCCACCTCAAAGTCATCTACGACTTCCGCGAGGGCTTCACCACCTGGTTCGGCGGCGACAGGACGCCCCGCGAGGAGCGGCTCAAGAAGTGGTACGACCTCATGGCCGACCATCGCGTCTGCCCAGGCATCCTCCCCTCGCCGAAGTTCACCCACAAAGATGGCAAGTATGCGATGGACACGGCGGACTTCGACTGGGCAGCCGAGTACTGCCTGGACAAGCTGGGGATGAACGTCTTCTACACCCCGTGGTTCTTCTACTCCTTCGGCTGGGCGCACAAGCCCAGGAAGCTCTTCGGCTTCGAGCCCTTCACGCCCGAGCACACTGAGGCCTACACCACGTGCCTGAAGCTCTATCTCGACCACCTGCGCAAGAAGGGCTGGCTCGACAAGGTCATCCTCTACGTCAGCGACGAGCCCCACTTCCGCCACGAGCACATCCGCGAGCAGATGATCAAGGTGTGCAAGATGAT
>CAZDNN010000263.1:0-8580 GCA_964506385.1 uncultured Planctomycetota bacterium | reverse complement strand
GTGGAAGGGGAAGGTGTCGCCCGCATAGGTATCCACGATGCAGAAGTCGTACGTGGCCGTGCAGTCTTCGAGGAAGCGGCGGCCGTCGGCGGCGACGGCTGGGCCGTCGAACCAGAAGCTCTCGCGGGCGGTCTCGATCAGCACGGGGTCCAGCTCTACCGAGTCGACCTCGCAGCCGTGCTGGCGGAGCACGGTGGCGATGAGGCCGCCGGCCAGGCCGATGAGCAGGCCCTTCGCCTCGCGCGGGTCGTCGTAGGCGTAGGGCAGGAGCTCGAGGAAGTAGCGGTCCTTGAGGTTCTGCGCGGGCGCCAGGTGGGAGATATCCTTGAAGATCCCCGTCTGCACGATGCCGTTGACCACGAGCAGGCGGTAGTGGCCCTTCTCGAGCACCACGATGTGGCCGTGGGCGGAGTCGCGCACTGACTTGACGGTGACCGGCTGGCCGTCGGGCGCGGTATAGGTGTGGCCGATCGGGGCCTCGGGGCCTGGCACGAGCGCCAGCGCGACGGGCACGACGACCGCCACGGCGCCGCGAAGCCGCAAGGCGAGGATGAAGCCGATGGCCGCCACAGCGGCTCCCGTGACCGCCGCGATGCGGAAGCCCATGGTGGTGCCGAGTGACGGGATGAGGTAGAGCCCGGCGAGCAGGGTGCCGACGACGCTCCCGACGGTCGAGAGCGCATAGATACCGCCCGCCGTGAGGCCCACGCCCCGGCCCCGCTCGCTCACCAGGCGGATCACGAAGGGGCTCACCATCCCCAACAGCCCCAGCGGCAGCGCGAACACGACGACCGAGCTGGCGAGCGCGCCCCACTGAAGCCCGAGCGCGGCGTAGCAGGCCTTGAGCACCGGCCGCGTGTGGGGGCAGGCCACCAGCAGCGCCGCCGCGACCATCACGATGGCGAAGAGCAGCCACGGCTCCGGCTTGCGATCGGCGAGCGCCCCCCCGACGAAGTAGCCGACCGCCAGCGACGTGAGCGTCACCGAGATCATTGCCGCCCACACGAACAGGCTGGCGCCGTAGCCCACGCTCAGCATCCGCGCGCCCAGCAGCTCCACCGCCATCACCACCCCGCCGCACGCCACCGCCGTCGCCGCCAGCCACGCGGTCGGGACCGCGCGCCCCTGTTGCGAAGGGGAGTCCATCGCTTCGTCTCCGTTCACGGCTGATGATCGATGCGCACGAGGCCCGAGTACGTGGCCAGCCAGACACGCCGCCCCCCGGGGCTCGTGCACAGCACCCGCGGCTGGAACACCCCGAGCAGGTAGTAAGCGGGCACGGGCTTCTTGGTCTTCGGATCGATGCGGCTCAGGAAGTTCACCTTGCCGTCCACTCGCCAGGGCACGCCGGAGGGTGCCGCCACGGTCGCATCCGCGGGCTTCCAGTCCTTGCCGTCGAAGACAGCAGCATCGCAATCAAGGGCTGCGAGCTTCCCCTCGAGCTGGACGGGCAGACAGCCGCGATCCGCGCGCTTGGCTGCCACGCGAATGCGGCCCCCCTCAGCCACGATGCTCGTGACCTGGCGATCGCTGAGCGCCGCGAGCGTCTCGAAGCGGTTCGTCGCGAGGTCGAGGCGGGCCACGATGCCGCGGTCGGAGCCGATCCAGAGATGCTCGCCGTCGTCGAGCGCCGCCGTGGCCTTCCAGTAGAAGCGGAAGCCCGTCTCGAGCACCTTCTGCCAACTGCCCTTGCCTTCGTCGAACCAGGCGACGCAGCCCTCCGTCACCGCCCAGGCGAGGCCATCGTGCGCGAAGAGGGCGAGGGGGTAGTCATGCCCCACGCCGTAGACGATCCGCTTGCCGTGCGACTCCGAGATGAGCAACACCGACGGCTGCTCGCCCTCGAGCCCGAGCTGCTCGGGGTGGTGGGCATAGCTTACCTCCCACGGCGACGCCCCGTCGCGCCGCACCGCGAGCTGGTCGATGGACGTGTAGTAGCCGCTGTAGAAGTCCCTCGGGAACATCTGGACGATGCCGAACAGACGTCGCTCCCCTGCCGCCGTGGCGTTCACGATGCTGGGCACCATGGCGGCGTCGCGCTGCTTGCCGCGCTGGCCGAGGATGCGGCGCCGCTCGCAGTCGGGGGTTGCCAGATGCAGGGTGCGCCAGGTCCCCTTCGCGGTGTCGAAGCGATGCAGGCACAAGCCGGTGGGGATGGGCACGGTGCGCTTGCAGTGCATCATGCCGGGGTGTGCCGAGAGGGTCCTGTAGCGCCCGTAGCCGATGGCGGTGGCCCACACGGCGCCGCCGCGGACCTCGAGGGCGGTGACGCGATCTGCGCGCTGGCCGTTGATCGTCTGCCAGGTCTGCCACCTGCCTGACGCGACGTCGAGGCGGGCGATGCCGCCGCCCGTGAAGCCCTTGGTCCTCGGGTCCTCCCGCGGCTCGACGGCCACCCACACCGCGCGCTCGGTCGTGGTGAGATGGGTCGGCCGCCCCGCCGGCAGAGGCTGGGGCGAGCCGAACGCCTCGGAGTGCTTCGTCGCGGGGTCGTACCGCACGAGGCCCCTCGTGCTCAGGAACCAGAGGGCCCCGTGCCCCGCCCTGGGCGACCAGCCCTCGGCGGCGACACGGCCCCACGCCCCGTCGGCGAGCGCGTAGATCGCCCCAAAGGACGACACGACCAGCCGCCCGCCGAGGGACAGGGGGTCGGCGACGAAGTACGCCGTCTGGCGCCTGCGGCGGGCGAGCCAGATGCCCGTCTTCACCGTGCTCGTGATGCGCCGGCCGGCCGGCAGCGGCGGCAGGCGGCGCGGCGCCGCGCCGCCCGTGAAGCGCCAGGTCGCGCTGTCGGCGATGACCCACGTGCCGCCCGAGTCGCCGAACAGCCGCGCGAAGCGGAAGCGCACGTCGGCGAGATCCTCCACCTTCGTCTCCCCGATCCGCAGCCTGGCGAGGCCCCGGCGATGGGCGATCCACAGCACGCGGCCGTCGCTCAGCAGGTCATCGACGGGCCAGTCGGGCAGCCCGTCCGCCTTGCCGTATGACCGGACCACGCGCCGGCCCGCAAGCTCGATCTGGGAGACCTCGGTGTCCGTGGCCACCCAGAGGAACCGCTCGTCGCTTGCCCAGGCGAGGATCGTGCCCTTCGACGAGTAAGTGCGCCCCTCCACGGCTCGTGCCCCGCGCAGGTCGCGCGGCGCCTTGGACACCCGCTGCGCCGGCACGACCACCGAGCTGAGGATGCAGTGCCCGCGGCGCCACAACTCCGCGGCGGCGACGTCCGCCTCCGACGCCCCGCCTGCCGCTGCGGCGTGCGCCGCCAGCAGCAAGGCGAGGCCCGTCCTCGATGCGACCCGGCCCGATCCCATCGCGTTGCCTCCTTGCTCGTCCCATCCAGGCGCCGCGCCCACACCCACGATGGTCGCATGTCCCGCGAGCCGTGTCAACGCCGCTTCGGCGCGAGCGGCGAGCTTGGCGCGGGCCGCGCCATGTGGTAGACTCCGCCCCGCTCTGCGACCACCCGCTACCCAGCAAGGCACCCACGCACCGCCATGAGCCGCTCCGACAACGGGAAACTCCCCGCGATCGCGTGCCTGCTGGTCACGATGCTCGGCTGGGGCTGCATCCCCATCTTCCTGCGCTACTTCACCGGCTACCTCGATGCGTGGACGGTCAACGGCGTGCGGTACACCGTCGGCGCGCTCTTCTGGCTGCCCTTCGTCATCTGGTTCCACCGTCGGCGCGACTGGCAGGCGGCCGTGCCGGAGGGGCGCAGCGTGTGGCGCGACGCGCTGCTGCCAACGTGTGTGAACGTGGTCGGCCAGGCCGGCTACGCGGTCAGCCCCTACTTCATCTCCGCGCCGACCATCGGCTTCGTGCTGCGCCTGTCGTTCCTGTTCACCGTCGTCTTCGGCTTCGTGTTTCTGGCCGAGGAGCGTCTGCTGGCACGGCGCGGTGTCTTCTGGTGCGGGGTGGCGACGAGTGCGGCCGGGCTGATGATGATGTTCGTGGACAAGGCGCGGATGGGCACACCCCGCGAGGTGGTCGGTGTCATCATCTGCGCGGCGACGACCATGGGCTGGGGCGCCTACGCCGTGAGCGTCCGCGTCCGCATGGCTCCCTATCCCATCCGCCTGAGCTTCGGAGTGATCAGCATCTACTCGGCGTCGGCCCTCGTCGCGCTGATGCTGGTGCTGGGGAAGTGGCAGCGGCTGGGGGGCCTGGAGCCGAAGCTGTGGGGCCTGCTGGCGGGGACGGCGATGGTGGGCATCGCGATGGGGCACGTGCTCTACTACCGCGGGATCCACCGTCTCGGGCCGGTCGTCGCCAGCGGGGTGCTGCTGGGCACTCCCTTCATCACGATGCTGGGTGCCTGGCTGGCGCTCGGCGAGCGCATGACGCCCCTCGCGCTGCTCGGCGGCCTCGGCGTGGTTGCAGGCGGCGGCTTCCTCGTCTGGGCCAAGGCCCAGATCGAGCGTCAGCCGTGACCGTCGCCTCTGGTGGTGGGATGCGGTTTCGGGGGAGGAACCCCTTTCTTGAGGAGAAAGCGGTTCCTCCCCCAATCCCCCTCCTCCGCAAAGACCTTTGAACTGGCCTCGGCATTCGGGTCTTCTGGCTGTGTGAGGGGGCCCGGTCATGCAGCGGCCCTGCCCCGCCAGAAGGCCCGAATGCCGAGGCCAATCTAAAGGTCTCTGGAAGGGGGTTTGGGGGGAACCTCTCTCCTCAAGAGAGGTTCCCCCCAAAGCCGCATCCCGCCATCAGAGGCGATGCTCATCAGCCGTCGTAGCGGTAGCCGACGCCGTGGACGGTGCGGATGATGTGGGGGTCTTTGGGGTCGTGCTCGATGCGCTTGCGGAGCTGGGAGATGTGCTGGTCGAGTGTGCGGCTGTTGGGGAGGTAGTGGATGCCCCAGCAGGCGTTGAAGATGGTGTTGCGGTCGAGGACCTTGCCGCGGCTGCGGGCGAAGAGTTCGAGGAGCTTGACGTCGCGGAGCCCGAGGTCGATGACCTCGTCGCCGCGCCGGGCCCGCAGCTCGTCGGGGAAGACCTCGAGGTCGCCGATCGTGAAGGGCGCTGCCGATCGCTCGGCGCCCCGCGCCGCCAGGCAGCGGCGGGTGACCGCGCGGATCCGCGCCACCACCTCCTTCACGCCGAAGGGCTTGACGATGAAGTCGTCCGCCCCCAGCTCCAGGCCGAGGACCTTGTCGATCTCCTCGGACTTCGCGCTGATGAAGATCACGGGCACCGTCGCGTTCTGCCGCCGGATCTCGCGGCACACCGCGTAGCCGTCCATCCCCGGCATCATCACGTCGAGGCAGACGAAGTCGGGCGCCTCGCGGCGGAAGGCCCTGAGCGCCTCCTCGCCGTCGCTCGCCGTCACGGTCTGGTAGCCCTCGGCTTCGAGGATCGCCACGAGGCCCTCGCGGGTCAGCTTGTCATCCTCTGCGACCAGCACTTTCATCGGTCACCTCACTGCGATGGCTCAGCGGACGGCGTCCTCAGGACGATCCGGAAGCACGCGCCTTCGTCCGACGGCTCGAGGGTCAGGTCGCCGCCGTGGAGCCGCGCGAGCTGGCGGGCTATGGGCAGGCCGATGCCCGTGCCGGAGACGCCGTCGGTGAGCTTGTTGCTCACGCGATGGAAGGGCTCGAAGGCCCGGTCGCGGTGGCTCGGGGGGATGCCCGGGCCGGCGTCGGCGACGGTGATCGTGGTCGTCTCGCCCTCCTGGCGGCTCGTCACGGCCAGGCGGCCGCCCGAGGCGGCGTACTTCTCGACATTCCCGAGCAGGTTGCCCAGGATCTGCTCGAGCGCGTCGGCGTCGAACCGCACGCGGCCCGGCGCACCGCGCTCGAACGTGACGGCCACGCCCCGCGCCTCGAGCGACGGGCGGAAGTGCTCAAGCGCGGCCGCGACCGCCTCGTCCACCACCCCCGCCGTCGGGTGGAGGGTAAGCTGGTCCCGCTGCTGGCGGGCGAAGGCCAGCACGTTGGCGATCAGGCGGCTCAGGCGGCGGCTCTCCGAGCCGATGATCTCGAGATAGCGGGCCGTCTTCTCGTCGTCCTCGTCCACGGCCTGCTCGAGTAGCTCGGCGTACATGCGGATGTTGGTCAGCGGCGTCTTCAGCTCGTGGCTCACCTGGTTGACGAAGGAGACCCGCTGCGCCGCCTCGCGCATCGCCCGCGAGCTCTCACGATAGAGATAGGCCGCGAGCCCCGCCAGCGCGATGGCCACCGCCAGGAAGCCCGCCATGAAGCTGAACCGCACGCCGCCGCCCAGCGCACGGTCGAGCTCGGGGCTCGAGCCGAAGTAGACGAGCTTCCACGAGCTCAGCGGCGGGCTCAGTGCCAGGCTCGCCCGCGGCGTCTCGTCGTCAGCCGCCTCGTAGATGCCCCACTGGTAGACCTTCTCGCCCTGTGCGTCCAGCAGCGCGATCCGGGCGTCCGCCAGCCGCGGCTCGACGGGATCGGTGGCCGGCAGCTCCGCCACGATGTCCGCCAGCAGCCGCATCCGGTCCAGCTCCACCCCCAGCACGTGGCCCTGCGGGAACCGCCGCCAGAAGGCCAGGTGCATCCCGCTGCCCCAGTACCACACGTACCAGCCCTGGGACTGGGCTCCCGCCTGCTGGGACTCCCGCGGCGCGTTCAGCGCCTGGGATATCTTGCCGGCGCCGCGCCTCCCCGGCGTGCCTGCCTCGCTGCTCGCCTGGTAGAAGACGTGCTTGTCCAGCCAGATCTGCCCGGAGCGTTCGAGGAAGGCGCGCTCCGCGGCGTTCAGCGGCCCCGCCGGCGGCGGGTAGATGCGGGTGCCCTTCGAGTCGAGGACGAAGACGGCGGCGACGTGGGGGTCGCCGCGCACCCAGTCGCGCAGGTGAGCCGCGTCGAGCAGGCGGTTCCCGGTGGCCTCGAGCAGGCTCCGCTCGCGCTCGGCGAGCAGCCTGGCTATGACGCCGTCGGTGTCCTGGAGCTGGCGGGTGAGGAGCTGGCGGATCTCGTGCTGGACGATGGCCTGCTCCCGGCGCGCCACTCGTGCTCCCAGCCAGGCCAGGAGCACGAGCGGCAGCGCCACGAGCAGGGCCAGGATGACGATCAGCCTCGGCTTCACTTCTCGTCCCGCAGTCTGGGCGCGACGGCGCGCTGCATCATGTTGGCCTGCTGCCAGTCGCGCATGCGCTTGCGCTGCTCGGCCCAGTTGGCCGGATCGAGGTTCGCGGCGTCCTGGGCATTCGCGACGCCGTACCGCTTGAGCCGCTCGGAGTCGTACTGCTGGGCCTTCTCGTTCAGGAGGGCGACGTTCTGCTTCAGCAGCTCCTCGGCCTCCTTGATCTTGCCCTTGTCGCGGAGCTTGACGGCCAGCTCGTTCGTCTCGGTGGCGACCATCTCCACCGCGGCGACCATCACCTTCCTGTCCTCATTCTCGGCCACCGCGTTGGGGTCCTCGGTGAAGCGCACGGCGACAGAGCTGGTCAGCAGGTCGGTCGTCTTGGTCGCCATGTTGGCGTAGGAGACGGTGACGGTCGCGACGTCGCGGCTGCGGCCCGCTGCGGTGGGCGGCACCTCGACCTCGAGGATCACGAACTTCTCCTGGCGGGAGTAGAGCTGGTTGAGGGTCGTGAGCACCGTCTGGCCGTCGATGTCGGCCTCGCGGCCCAGCACGCGGATCGGGCGGATGCCCGGCGCGCATTGGATCTTGATGGCCACCTCCTGCGCCACGACGGAGAGGACGTCGCCGAACTCGCCCTTGAAGATCCGAGCGAGGTCGGTCGCGCCCTCGGCGAAGTAGTGGCTGCCGTCGCTGCGCTGCGCGAGCTGGGTCATCAGGTCCTCGTTGTAGCCGCCGCCCAGACCGATGGTCGTGACGGCGACGCCCTCCTTGATGAGCGAGGCGCCCAGGGCGCCCAGCTCCGCCGGCGAGTCCGGCCCGACGTTCGCCAGGCCGTCAGACAACAGAATAACCCGATTCACCCGGTTCCTGTCAAGGAATTTCCGCACTTCCGCCGCCCCGCGGCTCACGCCGGCGAACAGCGCGGTATTCCCGCCGGCCGACAGACGGCGGATAGCGGTCTCGATCGGCCCCCTGTCCAGCGCCTTCGTCGCGGGCACGAGGACGGTCACCGTGCTGTCGTAGGCCACCACCGAGACGATATCCTCGGCGTTGAGCTTGCCCACAGCCATGATGGCGGCCTCGCGGGCCTTGGCGATCTTCTGGCCGCTCATCGAGCCCGACTTGTCGATCACGATCGCCACGTTCACCGGCGTCCGCCGCACGCCCTCGAGCGGGAAGCCCGTCAGGCCCACCTTCAGATACGTCGTCTGCTTCTTGCCGCCAAGGAGGAACGGCGTCCCCAGCCCCACGTCCAGGGTCACCTGCGCCGCCTCAGCGCCCCAGCCGACCGCCGCCAGGACGGCCAGCGCCAGTGTCAGCACCTTCAGCCTTGCGTTCATCGGTCTCGCCTTTCCAGAGGGAACAGGGTTCACGACCTCCCGCCGTCGCCGCGACGGCACCTTGTCTGCCATGGCCACCTCCTCTCGTCGCCGTCGTTCCTCCCCCTCAGACGTGGGTTACGCCCGCAGCCCAAGGGGCAAGACGCAGGTTGGGCACACAAGAAAACAAAGCCAGTGCGCCTGGGTTTGTTTTCCTC
>CAZDNN010000262.1:0-8581 GCA_964506385.1 uncultured Planctomycetota bacterium | reverse complement strand
TCTGATTGATGCCACACCTTCGAAGGTGTGGCATCAATCGCGACCGGGCGCCGCATGGTCCCTGGGCGCACAGTTGGGCATCTGGTCAGCGATTGGGCTATGGGACAGCGGGCAGGGTGGACGGGCGAAGAGTAAGGACCCCAAGATCCGTGGCCAGACTTGGGAAATGGCATGGCCTATCCCCCTGCCGCCGCCATCCACTGAGCATGTGGCCTCGGTCCCCCCTTTGCCCCGTGCCTTCTTCGCCCATGGGGCGAGTGGGCCGCCCGATTCCCCCACACGCGCCCCGGACCGGCAATGAGAGGGGGATGTCCCTGATGGCTTGAGTTCCGTGAGGCCGCCGCTCCGTGCGGCTGCGGGCGCCGGCACGCGTCGCCCTGGCCGCCCTCCGCGCTCTGCGGTGGGAATGCGACCGCTCTGGGACAAGGGATGCGGCTGGGCAAGCGGCGAGGACGCCGCCTTCGCCTTCTGCGCTCCGCGCGCTGCGGCTCAGCCGAACCGGTAAGGAACGGAACACGATCGTGCCGCTTCCTCCCGACGCTCCGACATGTTGATTCCTCAACTGGCTCGGTGAGCCGCAGGCCGAAGGCGGAGGCGAGGCCTGCCGTGAGCGTAGTCGAATGGGGCGGCGTCCTCGCCGCTTGCTCCTCGGCGTGAGCAGGCCGGGACCCGGCCAGCTTCGCCTTCGGAGAAGGCCGGGACGGCAGCACCCGCCGACGGCCCGGCCGCTGTTGGGCAGGCACCGGGACGGCCTGTTCGCCCCTCGTCATTGCCGGCGACGCGCCCATGTCGGGGCGGTCAGGCCGCCCCATTGACCGCTGGCCGCAGAAGGTCCATGCCGGGAGCAGGCGGGGAGCGTGTCGGCCCGCCGCCGGTCCTCCGGCGCTGGTGCGGCGGGGGTGTGGGTCCGGACAGTAGTTCCGCGCGTCTCGGTAGTCTCGCAGTTAAACGACTGCGAGAGTAAGACGATCTCGTCCGCCCAATGGGCGGGCTGATGGGTGGCACCAAGGTATCGCACCATCGACGACGCGGACGACGACGAGCACGATCCGGAACACCAGGCCACGGTCCCCAAGATCCGGGGCGAGCCCTGGGGGCGGGGGGGGGCCTCCGACGGTCACTGTCTTCGCCAGCGTCATCGCCGGCGTGTCAAGGCCGACGAGGGGATCGAATCCGACCCCGCATCCTGGGGAGGGTGGTCCGGTGCTGCCGATTATCCTCGTTCTGCTCTCCTGTCGCGGCGGGGGTGTGGGTCCGGACAGTAGTTCCGCGCGTCTCGGTAATCTCGCAGTTAAACGACTGCGAGAGTAAGACGATCTCGTCCGCCCAATGGGCGGGCTGATGGGTGCCACCAAGGCATCGCGCCTGCGCCATCGACGACGCGGACGACGACGAGTTACCATGTTGGCGGAAAGAAAAAGGTCGGTTGCCTCGGACAGGAATGGGCGGCAGAAACCGAGTGGCGTTCGTGGTGGTTTCGTTCACCGTCCTGTAGGAGGACCGACCGTGAGGCATTGTATCATCGTTGGGGCGGATGTGCACGTGCAGAGCATCCTGGTGAAGGCGGCGGCAGACCGCGATGAGCCGGTCCAGCGCTCGTACCGCAACACCGCCTCCGGGCGCACGGGCCTGGCGAACAAGCTGTGGCACAGGGCCCGCAAGGCCCAGGCCGCGGCCCGCGCCCGAAGGACCGCCGTAAGGCGGATCGTGGGCCGGAGGACATCCTGGGCCTTTGTGCGCTCGCCCGACGGCGGGAAGCCGCGTGGCAGAAAGGGTGCCCATCGCGGCGGCGGGGGACGGGCAGGCGATGGCGGGGCGCCGTGGGGTTCGGGTGTGGGCGGCGCTCGCCCCCCTGGCCCCAGAGGGCCCGTTCCCCCCACCGAACCGAAAGGAGCCCCCGCTTGGCCCGCAGACTGCGCATCCGTATCCTGATCTCTTCGGTGCGACCCGAATACGACTCGAATAGCAGACTGCTGGTGGTCACTGCCGACTGCCTCCTGCCGACCTGCCTTCGCGAGGGCGACGGAGCCGCGCTTCGGGGGCGAAGTCGGCTGCCGGCTTCGATTGCGGCCGAAGGCCGCGACGGGAGTCTCTATAGGCAGTTCGGCGGGCCCGCGCGACCGTGCGGCCTGTCCGAGCATCCTATTGGGGGGAGGCGAGTGAGAAGGGGCTGCCCAGTATTCGGGGCCAGAGACGGGCGGCCCGTGGCGATTGACTCCCATGGCGGGCTTTGCTATGATCCGATTGTTGAAGGTTAGGTGGAGTCTGCCGTGATCGATGAGACGCTGCTGGCGATCCTGGCGTGCCCTGTGTGCAAGGCGCCCCTTCGCCTGGACGGGGGGTCGCTGGTCTGCACGGGGACCGACGTGCGGTTCCCCATCGAGGACGGTATCCCGAATCTGCTGCCCGATAGCGCGGAGCCGCCTCATCCTGAGCCGTCGCCGGGGTCCGAGGGGCCCGGTGCGCCCCCGGAGTAGCCGGCCCCGCAGGAGCTCGCGTCGGTGATCGCCATCATCTCCGACATCCACAGCAACCTGGCGGCGCTCGAGGCCGTGCTGGCGGATATCGACGCGCGGCAATGCAGCCGTATCCTGTGCCTCGGTGACGCCGTGGGCTACGGCCCGAACCCCAGTGAGAGCGTGGACCTGCTCCGCCGCTGCGACGTGACGGTCATGGGTAACCACGACGAGGCGATCTTCCAGAGCCGGAAGACCGAGGAGTTCAACCTCCGCGCCGAAATGGCCCTGGAGTGGACCCGCGAGGCGCTGGCCAGAGGCCCCGAGGACGAGGTGGCCGCCCGGTTCGCCTTCCTCCGCGAGGCGCCCGACCACCAGGAGATCGAGGTGGATGGCACACCGCTCTACCTCGTCCACGGCTCCCCCCGCCGGCCGCTGCGCGAGTACATCTTCCCCCGCGACGTCCGCAACCGCCAGAAGATGCAGGCGATCTTCGATCTCGTCCCACGCCTGTGCTTCGTCGGGCATTCCCACGTGCCCGGAATTTACTCCGAGGATCTGTCCTACACCCATCCGTCGGACCTCGAGTTCCTGAAGATCTATCACTTCGAGGACACGGAGAAGGCGGTGGTGAACGTCGGGTCGGTGGGGCAGCCTCGGGATTCGGATCCGCGGGCCTGCTACGTGACGCTGACCGACGAGGCCGACGCGGTGGTCTTCCGCCGGGTGAAGTACGACATCGAGCGGACCCGCGAGCAGATCTACGCGACGAAGGGCCTCGACAACTCCCTCGGCGACCGCCTTGTGGAAGGGCGCTGAATGGCGTGTCCCTATAATATCGCGACGGCGCGGCGCGAGCTGCTGCGCTACGGTCGCAAGATCGCGGAGCGCCTGCTCGTGGTCGGGCCGGGCGGGAACACGTCGGCGCGGGCCGGCGAGGACGTGGTGGTCGTGAAGGCCTCGGGCTGCGCCTTCGAGGACTGCGAGGAGGCGGACTACCTGGCCATCGACATGACGACGGGCGAGGTGATCGGCTCCGAGCGCAAGCCGACGTGCGAGATCCACATGCACCTGGCCTGCTACCTGCGGCGGCCCGACATCCACGCCGTGATCCACACGCATCCGCCCGTGGCGACTGGCATCGCGTCGGCGGGGCAGACCCTCCCGCCCCTGTTCCCCGACCTGGTGGCGCTGGTGGGCGCCGAGATCCCCGTCATCCCCTACGTGGTGCCGGCAGGGCTGCGGCTGGCGAACGCCGTGGCGCCGCTCATCGAGGGCCACAACGCGGTGCTGCTGGGCAACCACGGGGTGCTCACCGTGGGGGCGAACGTGCGGGAGGCCTACTTCCGCAACCTGATCATCGAGGAGGCGGCGAAGACCTGGCTCGCTGCCCGGGCCGCCGGCACCCCCTATATCCTCTCCCCCGAGCAGGTCTGCGAGGTCGATCACCTCGAAGCCGAGGACTACCGCCGGGCGCTCCTCCGCGGCGACATCGCGTAGCACCGACACACAGGCGGACACATGGAACTGCAACCCGACGGGTCCCCGGACACCGACTCGCGCCGCGCCATGGTCGCCATGGCCGTCATCCTCGGCATGATGCTGCTCTGGGGCTACTTCTTCCGGCGGCCGCCGCCCACCCAGCCCGCCGAGCCGCCCGTCCAGCCCGCTACGGCCACCGAGCCCGGCACCCTGACGGCGCCCGGCTCCGCCACCCCGGCGACGGCCACGAAGCCAGGCACCGCAGCCCGACCGGCCACCGCCACCATGCCCGATACGAGCGTGAAGCCAGGCACAGCCACCGCGCCGTCCACCGCGACGCCGCCGATCGTCGAGCCGGCCGAGCCGGAGCCCGAGCTGCGCACCATCGTCAAGAAAGGCGAGCGGTTCACCGCCGAGTTCACCAACCAGGACGGTGCGCTCGCCCGGCTCGTCCTACTCGACTACTACCGCACCCCCCTCGACAAGGACAAGGCTCTCGAGGCCCTGCGGGAGGACCCCGAGGCAGACCTCACGGACTACGGCTTCCCCCTGCTGGGCCAGGCCGGCTCGGTCCTCTCCCTCGTCGTCCTGGACCCGTACGAGGCCCAGACGGACAAGGAGAAGGGCGAGGAGAAGGGCGAGACGGACCCCCGCGCGGCCAGCACGTGGTTCCCCTCGCGGCGCTTCGAGGTCGTGGACGAGGGCGAGCGCAGCGTCACGTTCCGCACCACCTTCCTCGCCGGGCGTCTCGAGCTGACCAAGACCTACCGGCTCCCCGAGCCGGACGCCCCGCTCCAGCGCCATCTCGAGGTGGAGATCCAGCTCCGCAACCTGAGCGAGCAGCCGATCGATCTGCCCGGCTACGCGCTGCGGGGCGGTGGGGGCATCGCGGTGGACTACGGCCCGAAGTCCTGGAAGGAGCCGGAGCCGAGCGAGACGGACCGCAAGACGGCGGCGCAGCAAATGGGCGGCGCCGTGGGCTCGCGCGCCGCGACGGGGGACATCAACGTGGCTCGGCGCTCGGTGAAGAAGCTCCAGAGCAGCGACCTGTTCGAGGACGCCGGCCTGGTGCTGTGGAGCGCCAGCCAGACGCGGTATTTCGCGGTGGTGCTCGAGCCGCTGCGGGACGACGCTGGGGAGAACTGGGTCCGCAGCGGCGGCGCCCGCAGCCTGGGCGACTACAACCTCACCTCCGATATCCAGGCGGCCCCGACGACCATCGCAGCGGGGGACAGCGTGGTGCACCGCTACCGGCTGTTCGCCGGCCCGAAGACGCGCGAGCTGCTGGCGAGCTACGGCTGCGCCGAGGTGCAGAAGAAGGGCTGGCTCGACCCCCTGGTGCGCCTGATGAGCTTCCTGCTGCGGGGCGCCCACGCGCTGATCCCCAACTACGGGGTCGCCATCCTCATCCTCACGCTCATCGTCCGGGCCTGCCTGCACCCGCTATCGCGGCACAGCCAGAAGTCCATGCACCAGATGCAGAAGCTCCAGCCTCACTTCAAGGAGATCCGGGAGAAGTACAAACACGACAAGAAGCGCCAGCAGGAAGAGATGCTGAAGCTCCAGCGCGAGCACGGCTTCAGCCCCTTCGGCGGCTGCCTCCCCATGCTCCTCCAGCTCCCAGTGTTCATCGGCCTGTTCCGCTGTCTTCGCGAGAGCATCGAGCTGCGCCACGCGCCCTTCCTGTTCATCAAGGACCTCTCGTCGCCCGACAGCATCATCCCGGAGTTCCCGTTCATCGGATCGCTGAACATCCTGCCGCTGATCGCCTGCGGCATCATGTTCGCCCAGCAGAAGATGATGCCGAAATCGACGGACCCGCAGCAGGCGCAGACTCAGAAGATGATGGGGTACATGATGCCTGCGATGATCGGCTTCATCTTCTACGGCTTCCCGTCGGGGCTCGCGCTGTACTTCATCGCCTCGACGTGCATCGGCCTCATCGAGCAGAAGCTCATCCGGCGCCACCTCGACAAGATCGGCGACGCCCCGCCCAAGGGCACGGCCGCGGCCAAGAGCCCGACGAAGCCCAAGAAGCACAAGCCCGAGGCGGGCCGCCGGCGCAAGACCTTTTGAATGGCCCCCGACGACACTATCGTCGCCGTCTCGACCCCCGCAGGGGCATCGCCCGCTGCGATCGTCCGCCTGAGCGGGCCTGAGGCCCTCGCCATCGTCGGCGCCCTCCTGGCCGAGCCGGCGATCGACCTCGCCGCGTTTCCCGGCTACACCGCCCTCGACACCTGCCTGCGCCTGCGCCCTGACGGCCCCCCCGTGCCCGCGACCGTCTACGTGATGCGCGCGCCGCGCTCCTACACGCGGGAGGACGTGGCCGAGATGCACACCATCGGCTCGGTCCCGCTCGTGCGGATGCTCCTCGACGCCGCGACGGCGCGGGGGGCGCGGGTCGCCGAGCCCGGAGAGTTCACCCGCCGCGCCTACCTGAACGGGCGGATCGACCTGGCGCAGGCCGAGGCGGTGCTCGGCATCATCCAGGCCAGGGGCGAGGCGGAGCTGCGCGCCGCTGCCCGCGCCCTGGCCGGCCGCCCGGCCCGTCACGTCCACGAGCTCCACGACACCCTCGTCGGCCTCCGCGCCCAGATCGAGGCCTCCATCGACTTCGCGATGCACGACATCGAGCTCATCACAGAGGGCGAGCTGCTGGCCGCCATCGACGACACCCTGGCCGGCCTCAACGGCGAGCTCCGCTGCGCCGACGCCGGCGCCCTCCCACCCGAAGGCATCCGCGTGGCCCTCTGCGGCCTGCCGAACGCAGGGAAGTCCAGCCTCTTCAACGCCCTGCTCGCCGGCGACCACGCCCTCGTCGCCGACCTGCCCGGCACCACCCGCGACGCCGTCGCCGAGCCCCTGACCGTCGGCGGCATCCGCTTCCGCCTCTACGACACGGCAGGGCTTTTCCTCACAGGGAATGGGGGGGGAACCTCTCTTGAGGAGAACGGTTCCCCCCGCACCCCCCTCCAAAGACCTTCACATTGGCCTCGGGATTCGAGCCTGCTGGCTGCGAGCGAGGCGTCCGGGTCTGGGGAGGGGCCGGGCGTGCCAGCAGACTCGAATCCCGAGGCCCATTGTCGAAGTCTTCGCGGAGGAGGGGGTCTGGGGGAGGAAGCCACTTCCTCCGGAAAGGGATTCCTCCCCCAGCATCCCTTCTCAGGAGACGCCGACGACATCGACGCGGAGGCCGCGGTCCGCGCCTGGGGGCTGATCGCGGGGACGCACATCGCGGTGGCCGTGCTCGACGGCAGCCGCCCCGTCGGCGACGCGGAGCGGGCGCTGTGGGCGGCGATCGACGCGCCGCGCAAGCTCCTGGTCCTCCACAAGGCGGACCTTCGGCAGGCCGTCTCCGACCAGGAGGCGGCGGCGCTGGCAGGGGACGCCCTGGTCGTGCGGACGTCGGCCCTGACGGAAGAGGGCATTGGCGAGTTGCGGGCCGCGCTGGTCGCGGCCGTGCGCACGGGGCAGGTGGACGCCTCGCCGGCCGACGTGGTGTGGAACGCCCGCCACCGCCAGTCCCTGCGTCGTGCCCGTGCTGCCCTGGAGCGCGCCCGCGCCGCGGTGGCGGAGGGCCTCGGCGACGAGTTCGTCGCGGCGGACCTGCGCGACGCCCACACCGCCCTCGCCGCCATCACGGGCCACGTCGTCGCCGAGGACATCCTGGACCTCATCTTCGCCGAGTTCTGCATCGGGAAGTGACAGGAGGGCGCGGCTGCGACGGGCATCGTCGCGAGCCACCTGGAGGGCTTCTTCGGGGCCGTGGATCCCAGCGGGGCCCTCGGGCACCGCCTCTCCACCGGCCACCGGCCTGCGGGGCTCGTCAGAGCTTTCGTCGTCAGCGCGGCCTCGAGAGCCGTCGCAGCGGAGCGTCCCTGGCCCCAGCGACAGCGTGGCGGCGACCGAGGGGCAGGAAAAAGATATCACACCTCATGAGGTCCGGAATCCGCCGCCGTGGGCTCGGGTGCCGTGGGAGTCTCGGTGCTGGGGAGGGCTGGGCCCAGCGTCTGGCCGCGGCGGTGGCCGGGCGCCCAGATGTGGCGGGCGCTTGGTGGGAAGAGGAGCGGAGGCGAGTGGCGGCCGTGCATCGGGCACCATTGCGCAGTTGTGCAACTCCGGAACGCCCCGTCCACGCCCCGGCGCCGACGGTGGGACGCTGGGTGCGTGGGAGGGAAAAGAGATCACACCTCATGAGGTCCGAATGAGGTTCAAATGCCGGCATTCGGGCGCTTGCGCGCGGCGTGCGAGCCTCGATGGCGCGGAGGAGGGCGGGTGTGTTGCGGGGTCACGCGGCTGGACGCCTGCGTCGCTGTGGGTGGGCTCAGGGCACCAGAAACGCATCTCGCGCGCATGGTGGGGAGACGGATCTTCGAAGTGGGCGCGGGGTGCGGGATGGATCGGCTCCGCGGTGGATCCCATGCGGCTTGCGCTGAGTGGGATGCGCCGCGGCCCTGTGGAGGCGACGACGAGGCCTACCGCGGTCTGCTTTGTTCCGTCGGGTGCGTGGGGCGAGTTCTCGTGTTGGGTTGCGGACCGAGCCCGCTGCTCGAGGGCGCCCGCGTCTCGCATCCGCGCCGGCGAGCCGACGGGCAGGGGCGAGACTTGCAGAGATGTGCAGCTCTGCAATTATCGCTCCC
>CAZDNN010000261.1:0-8643 GCA_964506385.1 uncultured Planctomycetota bacterium | reverse complement strand
ATCGAAGGCAGACGGATCTTCGTGACCGGCGGCGCGGGGTTCATCGCCACGCACCTGATCGACCGTCTGGTCGGGGCCAATACGGTGACGGTCTTCGACAGCTTCCGGCACGACGCTCTGTCGGGTACGCGCCTGGACGGTCACCCCTGCGTGACGGTCGTGCGGGGCGACGTGCTCGACGCCGAGGCGCTGCGCCGGGCCGCGGCAGGCCACGATGTGTTCGTCCATGCCGCGGCCATCGCGGGGGTCGATACGGTGATCGACAACACCGTGGCGACGATGAAGACGAATATGCTGGGCACGGCGAACGCGCTGGAGGCGGCCGCGCGGCTCGACCACTGCGAGCGGTTCGTCAACTTCTCAACGAGCGAGGTCTTCGGCACCCACACCTACAAGTCGGGCGAGGACGGTCTGACCCACATGGGCGCTGTCGGTGAGGCGCGGTGGACCTACGCGGTCTCGAAGCTGGCCGGCGAACACCTCTGCCACGCCTACCACAAGGAGCATGGCCTGCCGACAGTCACCGTCCGCCCCTTCAACATCTACGGGCCTGGGCAGGTCGGCGAGGGCGCGATCCACGTGTTCATGACCCGCGCGCTGCGGGGCCTGCCGCTCCAGATCCACGGCGACGGCGACCAGATCCGCTCGTGGTGCTTCATCGACGATATCGTGGACGCGCTCGTGCTGTGCCTCGAGCGGCCGGAGGCGGTGGGGCAGTGCTTCAACGTCGGCAACCCCAAGGGCACCGTGACGGTCTACGGCCTGGCACTCGCCGTGGTCCGGGTGTGCGGGTCGCAGTCGCCCATCGAGTTTGTGCCCAAGACGTACGTGGACGTGGAGCTGCGGATCCCGAATATCGACAAGGCCCGGCGGGTGCTCGGCTACGAGCCGCAGGTGCACCTCGAGGAGGGCCTGCGGCGGACGGCGGCCTGGTATCGCGACCAGATGCAGGATGCGGGTGAGGAAGCATGAGCCCGCCAGACACGCGAAAGGACGCGGAAGAAGGGAAGCCGGAGAGGCTCCGGCTGACGGTCCCCGACGTGGGCTCCGAGGAGCTGGACGCGGTCCGCGAGGTCTTCCGCTCGGGGATGCTGGTGCAGGGCGAGCGCGTGGCGGCGCTCGAGGCGGGGGTGGCGGCGCGGGTGGGGACGGCACACGCCGTGGCCTGCTCGTCGGGCACGGCGGCGCTGCACCTGGCGCTGCTGGCACTGGGCATCGGGCCGGGGGACGAGGTCGTTGTCCCCGCGTTCACCTACCCCGCGACGGGGAACGTGGTGGCGCTGTGCGGGGCGACGCCGGTGCTGGCGGACGTGCGGCCCGACACGTTCGCGCTCGACCCCGAGCATGCGGCTGCGGCGCTTACACCGCGGACGCGGGCGATCCTGCCCGTGCATCCCTTCGGGCTGCCGGCGGACATGGAGCCGCTGCTGGCGCTGGCCGATGCGCGGGGCCTTGCCGTGGTCGAGGATGCCGCGTGCGCGCTGGGCGCGCGCTACGGGGGGCGTCCGTGCGGCTCGATGGGCCGGATGGGCTGCTTCAGCTTCCACCCGCGCAAGGCGATCACGACGGCCGAGGGCGGGATGGTGACGACCGACGACGCCGAGCTGGCCGACCGCATCCGCCTGCTCCGCAACCACGGCTTCGTGCGGGACGAGCGGGGCGCCGATTTCGTGGCGGCGGGCTTCAACTACCGCATGTCCGACGTCCACGCCGCCATTGGGGTGGCGCAGCTCGCCAAGCTCGATGCCGCCATCGCGGCCCGCCGCCAGCTCGCCGCGGCTTATGCCGAGGCGCTGGCCGGCGTCGAGTGGCTGACGCTGCCGGCCGAGCCCCCCGGCCGCTGCCACATCTACCAGACCTACGCCGTCGTAGTGGACGAGGGCCGCGACCGCGACGGCCTGATCGCTCATCTGCGCGAGGGCGGCGTCGAGAGCACCATCGGAACCTACGCGCTGCACGTGCTCGACTTCTACCGGCGGACCTGTGGCCACGCGCCCGAGGATTTCCCCGTGGCGCGATCGCTCTACGAGCGGACGCTGGCGCTGCCCATCTACCGCGGGATGACGGCGGACGCCATCGCCCGCGTGTCGGAGCTGCTTCACGATGCCTGACGACGAGCTGGACTTCTCGCAGGGCCGGCCGCCCCGCAGCCACGGCACCGGGGAGTTTCGTCCCGAGCAGTTCCGCCGCCTGGGCCGCGGCGTGGTGTTCGAGCCGGGCGTCCTGGTGTTCCATCCCGAGAACATCGAGATCGGCGACGGCGTCTACGTGGGCCACCGCGTGGCTCTGAAGGGCTACCACAAGGGCCTGATGCGCATCGGCGACGGCACGTGGATCGGGCAGGATTGCTTCCTGCACAGCGCGGGGGGGCTGACCGTCGGCCGCGCGGTGGGCATCGGCCCGAAGGTCATCATCTTGACCTCCGAGCACGAGGCGGGCGACGTGCGGCTGCCTGTGCTCCACACCCCCATTGCCTTCGCGCCGGTGACGCTCGAGGACGGCTGCGACATCGGGGCGGGCGCCATCATCCTGCCGGGCGTCACTGTGGGCCGCGGCGCCATCGTCGGGGCCGGCGCCGTCGTCACGGCTGACGTCGAGCCCCTCACCGTCGCCGCCGGCGTCCCCGCCCGGCTCCTGAAGAGAAGATAGGATGGGCGAATTGGACGGGATGACAGGATTGACCGGATAGGAACCAAAGGAGGAAAACAGATGGAGTACAAGGA
Organism: uncultured Planctomycetota bacterium; assembly: GCA_964506385.1. Classification (GTDB taxonomy): domain Bacteria; phylum Planctomycetota; class PUPC01; order DSUN01; family DSUN01; genus CAZDNN01. The sequence continues at coordinate 5,920 of CAZDNN010000261.1, read as the reverse complement.
CGTCACCGAGCGAATCATCGGCGCCGCCTACCGAGTACACAACAAGATGGGGTTCGGGTATCTCGAGAGCGTCTATGAGAACTGCCTGATGATCGAGCTGCGCAAGGCAGGCCTGTCCGCGCAAGCGCAGACCGGGATCACGGTCCACTACGACGGTCAGGTCGTGGGCGAGTTCGTCGCTGACATCGTCGTCCAGGACACCGTCATCGTCGAGCTCAAGTCGGTCCGCAGACTCGCAAAGGCCCACGAGGTCCAGCTCGTGAACTACCTCGTCGCGACAGGGAAGCCGGTCGGCTTGCTCATCAACTTCGGCCCAGGGAAGGTCGAGGTCAAGCGAAGGCTGCGTGAACTCCCAAAGCCCGATTAGGTTCGTCTTCCATCCAGTTCATCCTGTTATCCTGTCCACCTTGGCATGTCCGATCCTGACGTCACGATCGTGATTCCCGCGTACAATGAGGAGGAGAGTCTGCGCCCGACGGTCGTCGCCGTGGCGGGGGCGCTGCGCGAGTTGGGGAAGAGCTACGAGATCCTCATCGTCGATGACGGCAGCACCGACGGGACGGCGGACCTGGCGCGGGCACTGGCCGACGAGGACCCCGCGGTGCGGCTGATCCAGCACGAGCGGAACCGGGGGCCCGGCTCGGGCGTGGTGACTGGGATCGAGCACGCGACGGGCGAAGCCGTGATGTTCATCCCCGCCGACCTGGCGATGGACCTGGCGGACCTGCACAAGTACTTCGATGCAGCCGAGAACGCGGACGTGGTGGTCGGGCTGCGGTCTGATCGGCGCGACTACTCGGCCTTCCGCAGGCTGGTGTCGGTGGCCAACATTGCGCTCGTCCGGCTGCTGTTCGGCATGCGGGTCCGGCAGTTCAACTACATCCATCTCTACAAGCGCCGCATCTTCGATCACATCGAGATCGAGACGCGGAGCGTGTTCATGACGGCCGAGGTGCTGATCAAGGCGCGGGACCTGGGGTATCGGCTGACAGAGGTGGAGATCGGCTACGTGCCGCGGGCCACAGGAGAGGCGTCGTGCGGGCGGCCGGGGGTGATCGTGCGGGCGGTGTGGGACCTGGCGCGGTTCTGGGTGCGGTGGGTCTGGGGGCGGCTCACTCGTCGTAGACGCGGTCCTTGCGGGCGAAAATCGTGAACGAGTAGGGCGTGGCGTCCACGATCTTCCACAGGTCGTAGTGCTCGCGCATGTAGTAGAACCACGGGGCGATGGGGCCGAGCTTCTCGATCTCCTCCGCCACGTACTGCTCGGTGGTGACGACGAAGGGCGGCTGCTCGCGCTCGAGGGTGCGGAAGATCTCCTGGTAGACGCTGGGATCGAAGAACCGGTTGGCCTCGTCGCGGTAGAGGCGATCGATGTTGAGCTCGAGGTTGTAGAATGCCGGGTGTGCGGCGCCGCGCTTGGCGATGACGTAGATCTGGGGCCGCGTGCCCCAGACGTAGATCTTGTCGCGCCAAGTGGTCCGGCGGCGAATCAGGGTGGCCACCTCAACGGCGGCCTTGTCGGTATTGACCTCGACCCGAGACGAGCGCTCCAGGTAGGCCTTGCGCTCTGTGTAGAGGAATCCGAGGAACAAGGCCACGGCGAACGCGCCGAGCAGAGCGCTCGTCGTCGCGAGCCGGCCACGCTCGTCGCGCTTGAAGAACCTCTCGGACGGGTTCGTCATGGCGAGCGCGGCGCCAATGGCGAACGGCGGCACGACCTGGTGGAAGTGCACGGTGTCCACCCACCGGGCCCCCAGCGCCGCCACCACCGCGACGACACCCCACAGCGCCACCAGACCCGTCTCCCGGCGGAACCCCATGGAGAACGCGTGGATCGCCCAGCCCCCGGCGAACAGCCACAGCGCCACCTGCTCCGGCGCCAACACCCACGCCACCCTCAGGTTGCGCGCGATGTACTGCCGCGTGAATACAGGCATCCGGTATCGCCACGTGTGGACCACCAGATTCCGCCAGAAGTCCTCGAACGCCCCCGCCCACCAGAAGTAGAGGACCACGAGCGCGACCGGCACGGCCGCGAACGCCAGCAGCACGCCCGGCCGCACCACCCACCGCATGAGCCGGCTCTTCGACCCGCCGTTCGTCGCCACCAGCCACACCATCAGGGCCACGACGTAGAGCCAGGCGATAGGCCGGAAGCACACGGCGAGCCCCACCGCCAGCCCGCTCAGCGCCACCCACGTCCAGCGCCGACCCTTCGAGTGCAGCGCCGCCACCATCGACAGCACGAGCAGGAACGCCAGCGGGCGTTCCGCCCCAAGGCAGTCGCCCTGGACGAAGATCGCGCCGCCGAAAAACCCACACAGGCCCGCCGCCACCACCGCCTCCGTGCGGTTGCACCACTGACGGACGAAGTAATAGACCAGCAGCACCGTCCCCAGGTCGATCGCCATCATGGCCAGCCGGCATCGCACAGCCGACGGGCCGAGCAGCCGCACGGCGAGGCCCGCCATCAGGTACGTCCCCGGCGCCTCGTAGTCCCACATGTCGCGGTACGGCACCTCGACGATCTGATGCGCGATCCATCGCCGCCCCACGTACGCCACGGTCCCCGCCGTCTGGCCCATGGGGAACGCGAACAGTGGGAGCCGGACGACGGCCATCAGCGCCAGCACGGCCAGCATCCACAGCAGCGCGGCGCGCCGGCTCATCCGGCGGGCAGCGCGCGCCGACTCCTCGTCCACAGGGACCGCGCCGAGGCCGTCCGCCACCGCGGCGGCCGGACCGACCTCAGCGGCCCCTGTCGCCTCGCGCTCGGTATCCGCGTCGTGCGCCATCACGTCATCCCACACACAGCCCGTCGCCCGCCTCCGCCGGCACCGCCGGCGCCAGCGACCACGCGGGCAGCCTCCCAGCCGCGACGCAGCGGTCCAGCAGCTCCCCCAGCGGCGCGAAGGCGAACTCGCCGAGCAGCCGCTCGATCTTCCCCGCCAGCCCACGCAGCCCCGCATAGTGCAGCACCCGCCCGAAGAGGCCCATGGGCAGACGCGGCTTGTCGGGGTCGAACTCCGGCGGGTGGATATACACCAGCGCCGGCCACCCTTCCCTGCGGAAGCGTCCCATCCCCCACCGCACGAACCAGTAGGGCAGCACCCGCAGCCAGAAGCCACCCGCGAAGGGCACCCGCCACAGCGGGAAGCGCAGGACCGACGGCGGGAACTCGAGCAGCTCGCGCCCCCCTGGCGTCGTCAGGCGGAAGGGCGAGCGCGGCGCCGACGGGATCCCGTAGAGGTTGGTCTTCGTCGGGTAGATGCTCGAGTCGTAGGCCAGGCCCTGCTCGGCGACGATGTCGAGCGCCCACGTCGAGCGCGCGGTGATCGACCAATAGGGTGCGCGGTAGCCGCGGATCGGCGTCGTGGCCTGACCGCGCAGGATGTCGAGCCCGCGGCACAGGTCGTCGCGGAACTCCTCCGGCGACTGGTCGTACACCAGGCGGTGGGCGTAGCCGTGGCAGGCGATCTCGTGCCCGGCGGCCTCGATGGCAGGCACCATCTCGGGGTGGGTCTCGGCCACGTGGCCGAGGACGAAGAACGTGCCCCGCGCGCCCGCCACGGCCAGCGCGGCGAGCAGGCGCTCGTGGGCCGCCACCACGCGATCCTCGTAGCGCGGCCAGTCGCAGGGCTCGATCTCGAGGACCGAGTGATACCAGTCCTCGATATCCACCGTCAGCGCGTTGGGCAGATTGCCGTCGGGCGCGGTCACGTGTCGCCTCCCCCTCCCGTTTGGGTCAGCTTGTGGCCTTGGTCGCCGACATCTCGGCCGCGCCGGGCTCCGCCGGCGACTCGGCGGGAGCCTCGCCCTCCCCTCCGACGGGCGTGCCGTTGGGCGCGACGGGCTCGAGCTTCCCCTTGGGCCGGCCGATGCGGCGGGTCGCCTTCCAGAGGGTCCACAGATTCCTCAGTGTGCTGGGCACGCGCCGCATGATGTTCACGGGGGCCGGGCGCTTCTCCTCGATCTCGAGGGGCAGCTCACAGCGCCACAGGCCGGCCCGCTCGATCCGCAGGACCAGCTCGGTGGTGAACACGTCGCGGCGCGTCTGGCACTCGTCCACCAGCGGCCGCACCGGCTCGGCGCGGAACGCCTTGATGCCGTGGGTGTCGGTGCCGGTGAAGCCGAAGACGATGCGGAGGAAGCTATTGAAGCCCCAGGTGATCAGGCGGCGGATGAAGGGCCGCCGGTCGCGGGAGCCGACGGCCCGCTTCGAGCCGATCACCGCGTCGTACCTCTTCAGCAGCACGTGCGCCTGCTCGATGAAGTGCACGTCGTAGAAGTCGATCTCGAAGCACACGATGTGGCGGCCATGCGCCTCCCGGATCCCCAGGATCAGCGCCTCGCCGTAGTCGGGCACCGGGCAGCGCAGCAGGCGGAGCTGGGGGAACTCCTCGCAGAGCCGCTCGCCGACCTCCACGGTCCTGTCCTTGCTGCCGTTCTCGCACAGGACGAGCTCGTAGGAGATGCCGAGCGGGTCGGCGCCGCCGATGATGTCGCGGACCGACTCCTCGAGGATCTCCTCCTCGTTGTAGATCGGGATGAGGATGGAGACCTCGACCTCGGGGCTGGCCTGGCCGTCGGGGCTCATGACGCGAGCTCCTTCGCGTGGTGCATCGTCAGGCATTGATTCTAGTCGCGCTCGGCACCGGGTTTGCTGCGGGCCTCGAGCAGGCGATGGGCCGTCTCGCGGCCGGCGCGGAGCGCGTCCTCCATGGCCGAGTACTCCCACCGGCCGTAGCGGCCGATGGCGTGTATGTCGTGTCGCGCCAGCCAGCGGTGGATGGCGCGGGTCGCGCGGCGGTGGTGCGCGTCGTATGTCACGTAGGCAAGCGGCATGTCGAGGAGCCACTCGACGGCTATCTCGCGCCGCGAGCGCAGCCACCCCATCGCCTTCAGGCCATCGATCGCCGCGCGGCGCGCCGCCTTGCGGTCGATCGGCCGACGCGCATTGTGGGTGAACTCGACCCACACCGACGCCCCGCCCCGCGGGGCCATGGACGGCGCGGCGTTCGAGAAGCAGCCCACGCGATGGAAGCCGAAGCGGCGCTCGGGCACGTAGACCCACTGCCGCCCCTCGGTGCGATCGGCGGTCAGGCCGAGGTTGACGGCGAACATCGACGAGCAGCGCAGCGTCCCGGCCGCCTCGACGACACTCCGCGGCGCGCCGTGGATGCGGGCCACCAGCTCGGGCAGCGGCATGGTGCTCACGAGGGTCTCGTAGGCGGCCGTCGTGCCGTCGGAGAGCTCGACGATGCGCCTCTTCGAGTCGATGGCGACGGCCTCGCAGCCGAGGCGGATGGGGCCGACGCGCCCGGCGAGCGCGCGGACGAGGGTCTCGATGCCGCCGCGGCGCGGGTAGCGATAGGTCGCGTTATAGCCCACGCTCGCCGTCTGGTCGGTCAGGGCGCCCTCGACGACCTTCTCGAGCGGGGTGGGCGGCATGAAGCGGCCCATCCACTCGGTGGTCAGGTAGCGCGGGTGCACCCCCAGCAGCTTCTCGTTGTAGGGCAGCATGAAATGCCTGGCGATGCCCGCGCCCGAGGTCTCGTAGATCCAGCGCTCGAAGCTGGCCTTCGGCTCCGGCAGGCCCTGGGCGTCGGCCGGCTCGCGGGGGTAGTCGCCCGGCTCATAGCGGGCCGCCACATAGCCCAGGATGACCTCCTTGCGGACCTCGACGGGCAGGCCGTAGGTGTTGGTCTGGAAGGGATATGGGGTATAGACGCCGTGGGAGAAGATCCAGGAGCTGCGCACCACCTCCGGCAACTCGCGGCCGAGCCAGCGGGCGGCGAGGCGCTTGATGGCGGGGTCGCGCAGGTGGAGGAAGTGGCCCGTGTAGTCGAAAGTGTAGCCGTCGAAGGTCTCGGAGCGGCACAGCCCGCCCGGGCGCGCCTCGCGCTCGACGAGCGCAACC
>CAZDNN010000260.1:0-8654 GCA_964506385.1 uncultured Planctomycetota bacterium | reverse complement strand
GAGGGTCACCTCGACGGCGCCCAGGATCTGCCCGTCGTCGCCGCGGACCGGGTAGCCCCGGATGTCCCACACCCGGCCATCGGGGGTCGTCACCTCACCTTGCTCTGGCTCGCCGCTAGCCATGGCCCGCCGCACCGGGCAGTCGTCGCCCGGCGCATCGCGACGGCACCAGATCTCGTAGCAGTGGCGCCCGATGAGGTCGTCGGGCCGCAGGCCGACCGCCTCGGCCCCCGCGCGGTTCGCCCACAGGATCCGCATCTGTGTGTCCTGGAACGAGACCAGCTCCGAGATGGTGCTTAGGATAAGCTCCTTCTCCCGCTCGCTCTCCCGCCGCTGCTGCTTCGCCCGCTCGCGCTCGGTGACGTCGAGGGCGACCTCGACGGTGCCGACCACCGCGCCGGCCTCATCGCGCACAGGGTAGGCCCGCAGGCTGAACACCCGTCCGTCGGGGATCGTGACCTCTGCCTGCTCGGGCTGCCCGGTCTCCATCGCGCGCTCGACAATGCAGTTGGGACACCTCTCGGCGCTCTGAAACCAGATCTTGTGGCAGCGGCGCCCCACCATCTCCTCGACGGGCGTGCCAGAGAGCTCGGCCGCCGCGCGGTTCGCCCACACCACGCGGAGGTCGCGGTCGAGGTAGGTGACGACCTCGGAGAGTGTGTCGAGGACGATGGCCCGCTCGCGCTCGGCGTCGCGCAGCTTCTCCTCGGCCTGGCGGAGGTCGGTGATGTCGCGCACCGCGGCGATCATGCCGACCGGCTCGCCGGCCTCGTTCCGAACCAGCGAATTGCGCATCAGCGTCGGGAAGACTGTCCCGGCGCGGTGGGCATGCCAGACCTCGCCGCTGAACCCCCCTGTCTCCCGGATCTGCTTATTGGCGGCATCCACCACCAGCATCTGCTCCGGCGTGTGGAACACGGAGAGGGGCTCGCCGACGAGCTCCTCCGGCTCGTAGCCGTGCATGGCGGCGAACGCACGGTTCACAAAAAGGAGGGTGCCCGCCAGGTCCGACACGGCGATGCCCTCTGAGCACTGCTCGACGGCCATTGACAGCAGCCGCAGCCGCTCCTCTGCCCGTTCGCGCCCGTCGTTCTCGTCCTGCATCGTCCTGCTCCTCCCGTCCACGCACACGATAGCACATCGGGTAGCCCGCCCGGCTATGGGAGCACCGGGAGCTCCACGTACGAGGCGTGGGCAGTGTCGTGGTAGACCTTGTTGACGGCCTTCTGTGGCGTCGTCCACTCCGCTGGCTTCGCGGCCACGTTGAAGTGGCGGTCGAAGCGCGGGAAGTTCGAGCTGCTGACGTGGAGCGCCACGCGGTGGCCTGCCTTGAAGGTGTAGGCGGTGCTCCACAGATCGATGTCTACCGCCACGATCTCGCCGGGCGTCACGAGCTTCGGCGTGCCGCGGCCCTCGCGGTAGCGCAGGCGCACGATCCCGTCGGCCAGGTTCGCGCGGTAGCCGTCGGGCCGGACGTCGAGCAGCATCGCCGTGAAGTCCGTGTCCGGCGCCGTCGTCGAGACGAACAGGTGTGCCGTGAGCCTCCCGGCGATCGTCAGATCCCGCTCGAGCGGCTCGGTGACGAAGGGAAGGACATCGGGGCGCTCGGCGAGCTTGCGATGGTCGTGCACGCCCTTGGGCAGAATGAGATTGCAGCCGCCCAGGGTCGGCACCGGGTTGGCGGGGTCGTAGGTGAAGCTCGACGGCTCCTGCACCCCGGCCGGCGGCTGAAGCGAGAGCTTGCCCTTCGACAGGTAAACCTTGGTGGGCTTGCTCTGGGGCGGCGGCCAGGTGTCGAGCGCGAGCCAGCGCTCCTGCCCCATGACATAGGCGTAGACGGCCGGCCAGTCATCCACGTCGTTGGCCTCGCCCTTGAGCCAGCGGGCGAACCACTTCTCCGAGAGGCCCCGGAGCGCGGCGCGCGCCGACGGGAAGTTGACCTCACCGGCCGGCCGCCCGATGCCGTGGACCCACGGGCCGATGATCAGGTGGCTGTGCTTGCGTGCCGCCTCGCTGCCGCCCCGGGCGCGCAGCGCGAGCACCAGATCGATGTTCTCCTGCGCGAAGATGTCGAAGAAGCCGGCCTGGACGAGCACGGGGACCTTGATGGCCTCGGCCCTCGGGATGGCGCTCGCCTCCTTCCACGCGTCGGCCTTCTCCCAGTTGCCCACCACGTCGCGCCACATCTGCTCGTAGCCTGGCCCACCGAGGGCGATCGGGCCAACGTCGCGCAGCGGCACGTGGCGGCACCAGGCCCGGAAGCTCAGGTGCGGCCGCCAGCGCTGGAGCTCCTCGGCGGGGACCTGTTTGCGCATCATGCGCTGGCTGGAGCGTGCCTGGCCCATGAGCCAGCCCTGTGCCAGCTCCATCCGCAGCGCGCCGCCGAAGAAGATCGTCCCGCCGTCGAAGTCCGACGGCGGCACCGTCGGCAGGATGCACTGAAGCGCCGGCGGGTTGGTGAGCGCCGCGGCGAGCTGGGTGAAGCCGACGTAGCTCCCCCCCGTCATCCCCACCTTGCCGTTGCACCACGGCTGCTTCGCCAGCCAGGCGATGGTGTCGAAAGCGTCGTTCAGGTCATCGAGGAAGGGCCGATGCTCGCCCTCGCTCTTGTAGCGCCCCCGCACATCCTGCGCGACGAAGGCGTAGCCGCGGGCGACCGCCGCCGCGCCGCCCAGGTTCTTGCGGTAGGGCGTCCGCAGCAGGATCACCGGCACTTTGGCGTCGCCCTTCGGCCGCGCGATATCGGCAGCCAGCCGCACGCCATCGCGCATGGGCACCATCACGTCCTGCTCGACCACGGCCACCCGTCGCAGCCGTTCGAGCAGCTTCTCTGCGGCCCGCCCGCCCGCCAGGCAGGGCGCCGCGGCAGCCGCCACGAACGCGCAGGCCAGCCCGACTCGCCGTGTCCTCATCGCGTTGTCCCTTTCCTAACGCGGCCCGTCGCCGCAACCCAAGAGGAAAACTCGGGCTGGGCACACTAGAAAACCAAGCCAACTCCGTTGGTTTGGTTTGCCTCTTCAACAATTCCGCAGCGACACCATTGGCCAGCGAAGAGCAAGCCTTGCGGGATCGATCCGCCTTCGCGAGGCGACGTAGCCGCTTCGGCGGAGTCGGCCCGCAAAGCCGCTCGATCCCATAAGGTGTGCCCAGTCCGAGTTTTCCTCGCCCCAGCATGCGCGCAAGGTGCGTGCATGTCGCGCTCGAGGGCGCTGCCCGTCACTCCGAGCTGTGTCCCCACCGCATGCGCATCTCGCCGTGCACGTCGATCGCCGGCCCGCGTCCCGTCGTTATGCGTGTCGGCTCCCAGCGGACGGCGGCCAGGAGCGCCTCGCCGTAGCGGTCCCACACCGCCCCCTCGTCGAGACGGGTGGCCGTCCGCGGCAGCTCGAGGGTGACGGTCGGGATCCGGCGGTCCACGCCCGCGTAGGAGCCGAGCGAGCCGGGCCGCGCCCCGAGCTTGCGGGCCGGCAGGCCCGCGAGCCGCGCCATCGCCGCCGCCAGCGCGCTCGCCGGCCCATCCCAGTCCACGCACGCCAGCGGCTGGTGGATCTGCACGATCGCCGCAGGCCTGTAGCGGCGGATGAGGCCGGCGATGAACCGCGTTGCCGGCTCCGACATCGGCTCGGGGCCGGCCGCGTGGGCGCCGCGGCCCCAGTTGGCCGTCGCGAAGTTGCGGTTCAGGTCTACCCCGCGCGCGTTCGCCCGCGTCGCCCGTGCCAGGCCGTCCGGGTTCGCCGCAGGCACGACCAGCACCTGACGGCCGCGGGCCGCCTGGGGATGCGCGTCCAGATACGCGCAGAGCCGGCGTGCCAGGACCGCGCTCGCCGGCTCATTGCCGTGGATCCCCCCGACGATGAGCACCGCCTGCGAGCCGTAGCCGAAGGCGCGACACTCGATCGCCCGCCCTTCGACCGAGACCCCTGCCGGCGGCGTCTCAGCCACAAGGCGGGTGGCCCTGTGCGCGGGGCCATCGCCCATGCACCCCAGAAGGGCCAGCACGCAGACCCCCGGCATCACTGGCCAGCGACTCACCGTCTTCCCCTGGCAATCCCACGCAACTGCCTATCCATTGTACGTGCATCCGCCTCCGACGCGCAAGCGGCAAGAGAGGGCAGGGAGCGCCGACAGCCTGTGTCGGCCATAGCGAGGACGGTTTGCAGGCGCTGGAGGATAATTGCGGACCTAAACAGGTCCGCAATTATCCTGTCGCACGCCCCCGCACCTCACGGTCCCACGGCGGCCCGCGCTCGCCGATCAGCCGGCGAACCAGCTCGACGTCGTCCGTGTACGTCTCGTGCAGGTCGTAGAGCTCGGCGACGGAGCGGTCCACGTCGTACAGGTCGCGTTCACGCTCACCACAGGCCCTCCTTCCGCCTTGCGACCAGCCGCACGAAGCCGAGATAGCGGCCCCCGTCGGCCTCGAGGGCGGGGATCTCGTCGTCCCAGCGGTTCGTGCCCGCCGCCTTCTTGGCGCGCTCGAAGGCCAGCCAGTGACGCCAGCCGTCGGGCATCGTGTCGGCCACCGGTCAGTCCTCGCGGTGCCACTTGGGGTCGAAGTAGTCGATCATGTGGATGGGCATGACCACGGTGCTGGCGATGTTGCCGAGGTGGGCGCTGATCCGCTTGAGGTGGCGGACGGTGAGGGTGTAGGCCACGGCCTCGCGGCCGGGCAGGTCCGCCTCGGCAAGCTGCTCGACCATGGCGTCGAGCTTCTTCTCGAGCTTCTCCTCCTGGGCGACCAGCTCGTAGGCGAGGCCCTCGTCCTCCTCGGCGAAGGCGCGGCGGGTCTTCTCGAAGGCATCGCGCAGCTCGGCGACGACCTCGAGGAACATCTCGACGAAGGGGTCGCGCCCGAAGCCGCCGGGAGCGATGGCCTCCACCTCGAAGAGATTCTTCGAGTAGTCGGCCACGCGGTCGGCGTCCTTCACCACACTCATGAGCACCAGGCAGGCGGGGGCGTGGGGGCCGGGGTTGATGGACAGGTGCTCGACGATCTGCTTGCGGACCTTCCACTCCGCCTCGTTGACCCGCCGGTCCCGCTCGTACAGGTCCTCCCGGAACCCGCCGGCGTCCTTGCCGTCGAAGAGCACGGCGCAGGCGCTCTCGAACATCGCCTCCGCCTCCTCGAGCATCGTGGTGAGCTCGCCGACCATCTCGTTGAGCATGCCCTTGCCGCGCCATACGTCGAGCAGCTCGCGGAACATGGGAGAGACTCCTTACGTCAGGAACACCAGGAGCGCGGGGATGATGAAGAAGAGCACCGCCACGTAAACGACGGCGTACCATCGCGACACTGTGGTCATCTTCGCCAGCAGGCCGGCCAGGGTGATGGGGATCTGGCGCAGAGGCCGCAGCGGCAGGAAAAGCAGGGCGCCGGTGGAGTTGAACAGCAGGTGGACCAGCGCGATGTGCAGACCCGCCGGGCTGCCGCCGAGCGATGCCAGGAGCGCGGTCACCGTCGTCCCGATGTTCGCCCCCACCGTGATGGGGAACACCTGCTGGACGGTGATGACCCCCGCCGCGGCCAGGGGCACGAGGATCGACGTGGTGATCGAGCTGCTCTGGATGATGGCCGTCACGGCCAGGCCCACGAGCACCCCGAGCGCCGCGTTGCGGCCCACAGTCTTGTCCAGCACCGCCTCCACCTTCCCCAGCATCAGCGACCGCATGAGCTTCGTGATCGCCCACAGCGCCGCGAACAGCAGGACGAAGGCTACCCCCACCTGCACCCACGACCCCGCCTGCCCCTCGCCGACGAGCCCGTGCACGACGCCCTCGAGAGCCTTGATGAGCGGCTTGGTCGCCAGCTTCACCGGGCTCGCGAAGCTCGCCTTGTCGGCGCCGACGAACAACTCGCCCACACGGGCTCCCAGCCATTCCAGGAGCCCGATGCCGAAGGCGCGCTGGGCGATCAGCTCGAGGGGAAACAGGATCAGCACGCACAGGAAGTTGAAGACGTCGTGCACCGTGCTGCTGTGGAAGGCCCTGCGGAACTCCCGGCGGCGGCCGATGAAGCCCAGCGACACGATCAGGCACGTCACCGTCGTCCCGATGTTCGCCCCCATCACAATCGGCACGGCCCCCCGCACCGTCAGGGTCCCCGCTGAGACCATGCCGACGACGATCGACGTGGTCAGCGACGAGCTCTGCACGACGCTCGTGGCCAGGATGCCGACGAAGAGCCCGACGAATGGGTTACTCGTCGTCTCGATGAGCCGCTCGGCGAAGCCCTTGCCCATGCTCTTGAAGCCCGAGCCCATCAGCCCGATGCTCGCCAGGAACACGTAGAGCACGGCTGCGATGCCCAGGGCGCGCACAAACGGCGGCACGCGCTGGACCGCCGACGGGGGGAGCTGGCGGCTGGTGGGGGAGGAGGTTGTGGGCTTCCGTGCCATTGGCGCGCTGGTCCAGACCGGAGGAGGCGGTGGCGACTTGCCCGCGCTGGCGCAATCGGGTATGTTAGCCCTATGTTCGTGTTCGGTTAGCCTGGCGTCAGCGACATGGTAGCGACGGCGGCTCTGCTGTCAAGCGCGGGAGATGGTCATGAGCCTGATCCGCGAGCTCTTCGGGAAGTCGCCCTTCGAGCCACTGGTCCAACACGCGCACAAGGTCCACGAGTGCGTCCGCCTGGTCAGGCCACTCCTGGAAGCGTGCGTGAGCGGGGACTACGCGGAGGTCCACCGGCTCCAGGACGACGTGTCAAGGCTGGAGTATGAGGCGGACCGGATCAAGCAGGAGATCCGCGAGCAGATCCCGCGTCGGTACTTCCTGCCCGTGGATCGTGCCGACCTGGAGCGGTTCCTGCACTGCCAGGACTCGATCGCGGACGGAGCGGAGGACTTCGCGGTGATCCTGATGATCCGGGACACGACGATCCACCCGGACCTGGTCGAGGAGTTCCGGGCGCTGACGGACCAGGTAGTGCTGGTGAGCGAGACGCTGATGGCGGCGGCGGAGGAGCTGGAGGCTCTGGCCGAGTCGTCGTTCGTGGGGGCTGAGGCCAACGCGGTGCTCGAGCGCATCGGCGGCCTCGGCGAGGCCGAATGGAGGGCGGACCGCATGCAGCGCAAGCTCAGCCAGCACATCTACCGCCTCGAGGACCAGCTCGACGTGCTCTCCATCCTGTTCTACGAGAAGATGATTCTCGCCCTGGGCGCCATCGCCAACGCGGCGGACCGCACCGGCGACATGCTCCGCACGATGATCGTCAAGGGATAGGCGCCGGCCCCATGCTCCCCCCCACCGTGTTGAGGCGTCCATGGCCCTGCTCGTCATAGCCGTGACGGCGGCGGTCGGCCTGTACATGGCCTGGACCATCGGCGCCAACGACGTGGCCAACTCGATGGGGCCGGTCGTCGGCTCGGGCTCCATCAGCCTGCGGCAAGCAGTGATCGTGGCTGGCATCTGCGAGTTCGCCGGCGCGGTGCTCGTCGGCTCCGACGTGACGAACACGATCCGCAAGGGCATCGTGGACCCCATGGCGCTGGCCTCCGAGCCCGAGGTGCTGTGCCTGGGCATGGCCAGCGCGCTGCTCTCCGCGGCGCTCTGGCTCCACCTGGCCACGTGGTTCGGCATGCCCGTCTCCACATCGCACTCCATCGTCGGCGCGGTCGCGGGCTTCGGGGTGGCGGTCGCCGGGTTCGGGTCGGTGTACTGGGGGAAGATGGGCCAGATCGTGCTGAGCTGGTTCATCTCGCCCGTCGTGGGCCTCGTGCTGGGGTTCGTGATCTTCAAGCTCATCATCCGCACGGTGTTGGGGCAGCGGGAGCCCATGGCGGCGGCGGCGCGCATGTCGCCGTTCATCGTCTTCGGCGTCGCCGGCATCGTCACGCTGGCCACGATCTACAAAGGACTGAAGAACCTGCATCTCGACCTCAGCGGCGGCCGCGCCCTGCTGCTGGCCGCAGCCGTCGGGGCAATCGCGGCGGTGTGCTACCGGCTGTTCGTCCGCCGCAGGATGCGCGGCGGCGAGGGCCTGCCGCTGCCAGAGCAACTCCGGCGGGTAGAGGGCGTCTTTGTGCCCCTCGCGCTCATCTCGTCGTGCAGCGTGGCCTTCGCCCACGGGGCGAACGACGTGGCGAACGCGGTCGGCCCCCTGGCGGCCGTGGTGGAGATCGTGCGGACGGGGACGGTGAAGATGAGCGTGAGCGTGCCTATCTGGGTGCTGCTGCTGGGCGGCACCGGGATCGTCGTGGGGCTCGGGACATTCGGCTACCGGGTGATGCGGACCATCGGCGGCGCCATCACCGAGATCACCCCGTCGCGCGCCGTGGCGGCCAACATCGCGGCGGCCGCCACCGTGCTCGCGTGCACGCGCCTCACCCTGCCAGTATCCACCTCCCACACCATCGTCGGCGCCGTGCTCGGCGTCGGCCTCGCCCGCGGCATCGCCGCCGTCAACAAGCGGGTGGCCCGCGACATCTTCGGCTCCTGGCTCCTCACCGTCCCCGCCGCCGCCGGGGTCGCCGTCCTCCTCTTCCTCCTCGGCCGGCTCGTCGGCGCCGACGACATGATCCGCCAGGCCATCGACGCCGCCGGCGCCACCTCGGCAACCTGAGCCGGCGCACCGGCGGCAGCCCCCGACCGTGCCGGCATCGCAGCGTGGACACCTGCTTCGCGATCTCTCGCCGGCCGCCCCCCGCCGCCGAGCGCGC
>CAZDNN010000259.1:6811-8692 GCA_964506385.1 uncultured Planctomycetota bacterium | reverse complement strand
CATGCAGCTCACTTCGAGCTAGTGACGAGCGTGGCCGTGCTCGAGGAGCTGGAGACAGGCAGTTACCCTGAGAAGCGCGCCGCCCTGGAGCTTGTGGCGGGTCTGCCCGTGCTTCCCAACCCACCCGTCATCGACGACATCGTTGAGGAATACGTGGCCAGACACGTCATGCCGGCTGACCCCCGAGGCGATGCGCTGCACCTCGCGCTGGCCTCGTACCATCGCTGCCATTTCCTCCTGACGTGGAACTGCCGCCACCTTGCGAACGCCAACAAGTTCGAGCACATCCGGTTCGTCAACGCCGAGCTGGGCCTCTTCTGCCCGATCCTGACTACGCCAGTGGAGCTCCTCGAGCAACCGGAGGAGTGATGTAAGATGGACGATCCGCTTATCGACGAGATCCGACGCGTGCGGCATAACATCTCCGCTCGCTTTGGCCATGACACGAAGGCACTCATGGACCACTACCGCGAGCTTGAGAAGAAGTACGCAGACCGCCTTCTGCGCGAGCCTGCCGGGCTGGCGCCGACGGCGTCGCGCCACACCCCCACCGATTGACCGGCCACCATCACCGCTCAGGCCGGCTTCCACCACGCATCGAGCAGGGCGCGGAGCTCCTTGACTTTGTCGGGATGCTTCGCCGCGAGGTTGGTGTTCTCGTGGGGGTCGTTCTCGAGGTTGTAGAGCTCGGGGGCGGCGTTCCGCACGTTGGGAGGATGGGGCAGGCAGAGCTTCCACCAGCCGCTCACACACCATCGCCACTCGAGGTTCTTCGCGGGGTCGTTGATATCGACGGCGTCGTGAGTGAAGGCGCCGCCGTAGACCGTGCTCCGCGCTGCCAGGGCCTTCTCGTCGAGCAGGTTGACCCCCTGCATGTCCTTCGTGGGCTGGAGGCCGGCTGCGGCGAGGATGGTGGGAGCGAGGTCGATGCTGCTTGCGAGGGTGGTCTCGTCGCGTCGGGGCTTCGCTTTGCCGGGCCAGCGGACCATGATGGGCGTGCGGACGCCGCCGTCGAAGCGCGAGCGCTTCGAGCGCGGCGCGAAGCCCCCAGAGTTGGGCCGCTGGATCCAGCCGTTGTCACACACGTAGAGCACGATGGTGTTCTCGCGCAGCCCCTTCTTGTCCAGGTAGTCGAGGAGCTGGCCGCAGGTCTCGTCGAACCACTCGCACATGGCCCAGTAGCGGGCGATATGGATCGACGGCGTCTTGTCCTTGTACTTCTTGAGCAGCCGCTCGGGCGGGTTGTGGGGCGAGTGGGGCAGGAAGGGCGCGTACCAGATGAAGAAGGGCTTGCCGCCTGCCGCGTCGATGAAGTCGAAGATGGGCTTCATCGACTTGCGGCCGATGGTGAGGCCCGCGTCGCCGTGGCGGCCGCCGCGCTTGGGGTCGCCGTGGGTCATCCCGTGGGTGAAGCCGCCGCGGCTGTAGTGGCCGAGCCACCACTTGCCCGACTGGTGGCTCAGGTAGCCCTTCTTCGCGAGTAGCCGCGGGATGGTCGCCACCTTGTCGATGTGGGCGTGGACCTCGAATCGGAGCTTCAGCCGCTCCGGACCCCAGCCGCGCTCGCCGCGGACCCTCGGCGGGTCGTTGCTCGTGATCTTGTGCTGGTGGGGCCACAGGCCGGTGACCATCGAGGCGAGCGACGGGCAGCACAGCGGCGCCGTCACATAGCCGCGGGTGAACACCACGCTCTCGCTCGCCAGCTTGTCGAGCCGCGGCGTCTGAATGGTCGGGTGGCCCATGAAGCCGTAGTCGGTCCACCCCTGGTCGTCGGAGATGATGAGCACGACGTTCGGCGGACGCTCCTGGGCAGCGGCATCCCGCGGCGACAGCGCGAGTGCGCCTGACATCAATGCGGCCCCCTTCAGGAACTCTCGGCGG
>CAZDNN010000259.1:0-6711 GCA_964506385.1 uncultured Planctomycetota bacterium | reverse complement strand
GGCCTCGCCCTCCCCTTCGCATCGCGACTCTACCACTCGATCCCAGCGCGGTCAACACCCGCTGCGTTGACCGCCACGCCGCAAGCCGCTATCATCTCTGGCGCAGCCTACCGGAGCCATTCAAGGGGAATGCCATGGCAGACGACCTCGATCGGAGGAGCTTCCTGGCCGGCGCCGCCGGCGGCGTGCTGGCGGGCCTCGCAGCAGGTGCACTGGCGGCGACGAAGGAGAACCGCCCGAACATCCTGTGGATCGTGTCCGAGGACACCGGTCCCGAGTTCGGCTGCTACGGCTATCCGCTGGTGCACACGCCGAACGTCGATCGCCTGGCGCGGGAGGGCGCCGTCTTCACCAACGCCTTCACGACGGCACCCGTGTGCTCGACGAGCCGCTCGTCGTTCATGACCGGGATGTTCGCCACCACCATCGGCGCCCACCACCACCGCAGCCACCGCAAGGACGGCTATCAGCTCCCCGAAGGCATCCACGTCTTCACCAAGTACCTTCGCGATGCAGGCTACTTCACCGCCATCCCCGGCGGCAGGAAGACCGACTGGAACTTCAAGCCCCGGGTCAAGCCCTACGACTCGACCAGTTGGGGCGACCTGAAGGGCCATCAGCCCTTCTTCGCCCAGTACCAGTTCTCCGAGACCCACCGCAAGTTCAAGCACTGCAAAGAGCACCCCGTCGATCCCGCCAAGGTCACCCTCCCACCCTACTACCCCGACCACCCCGTCGCCCGCGAGGACTGGGCGCTGTACCTCGAGACGGTGAACGTGCTGGACCAGAAGATCGGCAAGGTGCTCGACATGCTCGAGCGCGACGGCCTGGCGGAGAACACCATCGTCCTCTACTTCGGCGACCACGGTCGCTGCCACGTCCGCGGCAAGCAGTGGCTCTACGACGGCGGCATCCACATCCCCCTCGTCATCCGCTGGCCGGGGCACATCGAGCCGGGCACGAAGGTCGAGGAGCTCGTCAGCGCGCTCGACTTCGCGCCCACCATGCTCGACCTCGCCGGCGTCCCCGTGCCGAAGCACATGCAGGGCCGCGTCTTCCTCGGCCCCCGCAAGCAGCCCGAGCCCGAATACGTCTTCGCCACCCGCGACCGCTGCGACGAGACCATGGACCGCATCCGCTGCGTCCGCTCCCGCCGCTGGAAGTACATCCGCAACTTCATGCCCGAGCGCCCCTACACCCAGCTCAACCGCTACAAAGAGCGCGCCTATCCCATGCTCCCGCTCATGCGCAAGCTCCACGCCGAGGGCAAGCTCACCCCCGTCCAGGAGCTCTTCATGGCCGACCGCCGGCCCGTTGAGGAGCTCTACGACGTCCAGGCCGACCCCTGGGAGGTCAAGAACCTCGCCGCCTCGCCGAAGCACCAGGCTGTCCTCAAGCAGATGCGCCAGCGCCTCGATCGATGGATCAAGGACACCGGCGACCAGGGCGAGACCCCCGAGGACCCCGCCGTCCAGAAGAGCTATGAGGAGAAGATGAAGGGCGCCTACGACCGCAAGGGCAAGAAGAAAGGCGGCAAGGGCAAACGCCTGCCCAGAGAGGGCGCCCTGCCCCGCAAGGGCTGGAAGGTCGTCCGCGTCAGCAGCCAGGAGACCCGGGCCCAGGCCATGGCCGCCGACAACGTCCTCGACGGCGACCCGATGACCTGCTGGCACACGCAGTGGAAGGACGCCAAGCCCAACTACCCCCACGAGCTTCAGCTCGACATCGGCGCCGAGCACACCCTCACCGGCCTCCACCTGCTCCCGCGTCAGGACCGGGCGCAGAACGGCAAGATCGCGAAGTACGAGGTCTACGTCAGTGCCGACGGCAAGGCCTGGGGCAAGCCCGTCGCCAGGGGCACATTCCCTCGCATCCTCGACGAGCAGCAGGTGGCCTTCGCGCCGACCCGCGGCCGTTACCTCCGTCTCGTCGCCCTCACCGGCCACGACGGCCCCCACGCCGCCGTCGCCGAGATCGCCCTGCTGGGGAAGTGAACCGGCTACGATCGCCCCGCGCCCTCGGCGCGTGCGGCAAGGAGGCGATTTGATGGTTCGAGGCAAGGCTATCGCATGGTGGCTCGTCGCCTGCCTGGCGGCGGCGCCGGCCGCGGCGTACGAAGCCAATCCCTTCGTCGTCGAGCTCGATATCCCCGGGCCGGGCGACGAGGACGACTCGGCCGGCGGCATCATCGTCGCCGACGTCGATGGCGATGGGAAGATGGACTACCTGGTGACCTGCGTCGGCCACCTGGCCGTCTATGGCAACGACGGGAAGAAGCTCTGGGTCGCGAAGACCGACATCGGCGTCGGCGGCTC
The DNA here is from genome assembly GCA_964506385.1 of uncultured Planctomycetota bacterium. Classification (GTDB taxonomy): domain Bacteria; phylum Planctomycetota; class PUPC01; order DSUN01; family DSUN01; genus CAZDNN01. The sequence continues at coordinate 4,396 of CAZDNN010000259.1, read as the reverse complement.
GAGCGAGCGCCAGGGCCTGCCCGGCCACCACGGGCCAGGCGTCGCGGCGGGCGACGTGGACGGCGACGGCCGCTGCGAGGTCGTCTTCCTCACGAAGGACTCCGTCGTGCACGTGGTTGACGGCGCGACGGGCAAGGAGAAAGGCTCTGCGAAGCCGCCAGTGCCGAAGGGCGCCGAGCGCTGGGAGCTGGCCATGCTCGCCGACTTCCGCGGCACGGGCGGCGACGGCGACCTATTGCTCCAGGCGACCAACGCCAAGGGCTATCGCACGGGCCGCTATCTCGCGGCCTACGCCATCGACGCTCTGCTCAAGGGCGGCAGGCCGCTGTGGACGACCGACCGCTTCGGCCCCTGCGCGCACAACGGCGCGCGGCTGGCCGACCTCGACGGCGACGGCCGCGACGAGGTGCTCGGCGAGACCATCCTCGGACCCGGCGGAAAGCTGCTCGCGAAGGCGGCGCCGCATCGCGGCCACCTCGACAGCCTGTTCGTCGCCGACGTCGTGCCCGGCAAGCCCGGGCTCGAGGTCGTCGTGCTCGAGGAGGGCGGCGGTGACTCCAACTGCGTCCAGGTCTTCGGCATCAAGGGCCCCGTCTGGCGAAGCCACTTCAAGCGTCAGGAGCCGCAGAACGCCGCCGTCGGCCGCTTCCGGCCCGGCTCGGAAGCCATCTTCATCTGGTGCCGCTCCCGCTACAACACGCACCAGAAGCCCTTTGTCTTCGACGCCGCGGGCAGGAAGGTCTTCGACTACAAGATGGACGAGGTGGCGCCGAAGGGCTGGACGACGTCGGGCGTCGAGGTGATCCACACCATCGACTGGACGGGGGAGCGCCATCAGCTCGCCTGCGCCAAGGAACGCCATACGGCGGGCGACGTCTGCGTCTTCGAGCCGCTCACGGGCCGCTTTGTCGAGCATTTCCGGAACAAGGCCGACCGCCTCTACGTGGCCGACGTCACGGGCGACTGGCGCGAGGAGATCCTCGCCCTCGCCGGCAACCGCCTCCACGTCTACCACAACCCCAAGCCCAACCCGCGCCCAGACGAGAAGCGGCTCTGGACGAGCCGCAACTACCGACGCCTCAAGCAGTGCCACAACTACTATTCGCCCTGAGCGTCCTTCGCCCGCCGAAGCGGGGGCTTCGTCCCCCCGCGAAGGCGGGGCCGCACCCCCCGGAGCCGTCCGTGCCGTCGTCCCCGTCCAAGCCTGTCTCGCGCACGACGCTGCCCAACGGCCTGCGGGTCGTTGTGGCCGAGGACCACGCCGTGCCCGTCGCCGCCATCGGCTTGTGGGTGGACGCGGGCGCATGCGACGAGCCGGCCGATCGCAGGGGCATCGCCCACTTCCTCGAGCACATGATGTTCCGAGGCTCGGAGCACGTCGGCCCCGAGGAGCACGCCCAGCAGATCGCGCGCCACGGCGGCGACTGCAATGCCGCGACGGCGCCGGACTTCACCGTCTACCACGAGACCGTGCCCGCCGAGGCCGTCGAGGAGGCGCTTCGCCTCGAGGCCGACCGCTTCCTCCGCCTCACGCCGACAGCGGAGCACACCGACATCGAGCGCCGCGTCATCCTCGAGGAACTCCACGTCTATGAGAACCAGCCCGCGGTCCGCGCCCTGCTTGCCATCCAGAAGGCGGTCGCCGGCGGCCATCCCTACGCGCTGCCCGCTCTCGGCCGCCGCGAGGACATCGAGGCCCTCTCCGCGGGCGACCTCGCCGCTTTCCACCACCGCTGCTACCGGCCCGACCGCACGGCGCTCGTCGTCTGCGGCGACGTGACGCAGGCGCAGGTCGAGGACATGGCGCACCGCCACTTCGGCGGCTGGACAGCCGACGGCGACGGTGGCGAGCCCAGCCGGCCGCCGTTCGAGACAAGGGTCGGGGAGCTGTCGCTCCGCCTGTCCCTCGAAGTGCCCATCGTGGCGCAGGTGCACCGTGCGCCGCCGCTCGGGGAGGTGGACAAGCCGGCGGTGGACCTGCTGGTGGCGCTGCTGTCGTGGGGGCAGTCGTCGCCGCTCCAGGAGACTCTGGTGCGGAGGCGGCGGCTGTGCGTCGCGGCGGGGGCGATGCCGATGCTGCTGGCGTGCGGGGGCGCGGTGGTGCTCTTCGGCGCGTTCCTGCCCCCTGGCCGGCATCGGGTGCGGCGAGAGGTGATGCGCGAGCTGGCCGATGGCCTGGCCGCGCGCGGCCCGGACCCCGAGCGGTTCGAGCAGCACCTCAAGCGCTTCCGCAAGCGGCGGGCGAGCGAGCACTACAGCCCCGATGCCCGCATGCGCGGCCTCGGCCACGCCGAGCTGCTCGAAGGCGGCTTCGAACGCTACGAGCGGGGCCTCGACGAGCTCGCAGAGGTCACGCCCGAGCGCGTGCGGGAGGCCGCCGCGCGCCTCTTCGCGCCCGAGAATACCCTCGAGCTCGACGTCACGCCCGAGCGCGTCCGCTGGTGGATGGTGCCCGTGGGCCTCTTCCTGAGGATCTGGCCGCGATGACCCGACGCCTCTATCCCGTCGAGATCGAGCGCGAGCCCGACGGCACGACCCTGCTCGCCCTGTCGCGACGCGACGTGCCCCTCGTCTCCGTCTCGCTGAGCTGCCCGCGGCTCCACTGGGACGATAACCCCGCACTGGCGTCCCTCGCCGCCGACCTGCTCGCCGAAGGCCCCGAGGGCACCCCGCCGCTGGAGTGGCATCGCGAACTCGACCGCCGCGCCATCGGTGTCCGGGTGGATGCCACGCCCACGCGGTGGGTCCTGCGGGCCGAGTTCCTGTCCGACGACCTCGACGAGGCCGTCGTGCTGCTCAATCGCTGGCTCGCGGAGCCTGGGCTGCCGCCGAGCGAGTGGCGGCGCATCGTGCGCGAGCATCGGGCACACGCCCGCGAGGAGTGGGCGCAGCCGGCCTATGTCATCGGCCCCCTCTCCGCCGTGCAGACCCTGGGCTACGGCCATCCCAACGCCCATCCCGCGGCCGAGAGGGACTACCGCCGGGCGCGGCTGGAGGCGGCGCGCCCGGTCGGGCGAGGCGCGCTGCACAGCGGTGCGGGCGTCTATGCGACGATCGGCGGCGATGTCGGCGCGGCGCAGGGCTTCGAGGTGCTGCGCACGCTGCTGGGCGCCCTGATCCCCGAGGATGCGGGGCTGGCGCCCGAGCCCGGGCTGGCGCCCGCCGCGGCGAGGGTGTGGGTGCTCGACAACCCGAAGATCAACCAAGCCTTCATCGCTCTGGCGCGGCCCGGCATCCGCGCCGGCGACCCCGAGCGCATCGCCCTGCGCCTCGCCAACTACTCGCTGGGCGGCGGCGGCTTCGCTTCGCGGCTCATGGCCAGCGTTCGGGCCGCGATGGGCCACACCTACGGCATCCACTCCCACCTGCCCGAGGCCGAGGCCCTCGGCGCCTTCACCATCCAGACGTTCACCCAGATCGCCAATCTGCGGGACATGCTGGATCTGATCGACCGCGAGCTCGCGGCGCTGGTCGCCGACGGCTTCGGCGAGCGGGAGCTGGCTGACGCGCGAAGCCACCTCCACGGCAACCTGCCGCTGCGGCTCACCCGCCCTTCGTCCGTCCTCGCCACCGCCGCGCGGGGTCTCGCCGCCGGCCTCTCCCTCGACGACCTCGAGGCCGAGCGAGGGGCCTACCGCGACGCCACCATCGAGCAGGTGAACGCCGCGGCCCGTCGTCTCATCGGCGACGGGGCCTTCAGTCTCGCCCTCATCGGCCCCGCCCCCGACATCCTGCCCCAGCTCGACGGCCGCGGCGACCGCGCTGTCTTCCCCTTCCGCGCCCATCCGAGCCGCTGGCAGTAGGCGCGGGCGCTACGGCGCCTTCTTCCCTTTCTTTCTCCCTGCGCCGGCTCGCCGCTTCTTCGGCTTGGTGTCGGGGCGGAGAACGGGGGCGGGCAGGCCCTTGAGGATGTCGGCGAACTGTTTCTTGACGGCGAGCACCTCGGGGGCCGTCGAGTCAGTGACATCCTTGTAGCCGGTGCCATCCACGCTGTCGCCGCAATCGTAGAGGCGGCCGAACTGGCTGGGCGAGTTGCGCTCGAGCAGCCAGCGGCGGGTGCGCAGGATGCGGCGGTCGGCGATGGAGGCGAAGCACCAGTCGCGGACGCCCTTGCTCTCGCCGCGCAGGACGGGCGCGAAGCTGCGGCCATCGACGGGCGGGTCCTTCGGCACGGCGGCGCCCGCGAAGTCGGCCAGGGTCGGCAGGATGTCGCTGAGGTCCACCAGCGCGTCGCTCGCGCCGAGCGGCTTCACGATGCCCGGGCAGTTGACGATGAGGGGCACTCGGGCGCCGAGCTCGGTCGGCTGGCCCTTGCCGCTGCCGCCGGTGCCGTTGTCGCCGGTGAAGAAGACGATGGTGCGGTCGCGGAGGCCGAGGCGCTCGAGGGCGGCGACGA
>CAZDNN010000258.1:0-8708 GCA_964506385.1 uncultured Planctomycetota bacterium | reverse complement strand
TTGCCGATTGCCGATTGCCGATTGCATCCGTCATCGCGAACCCCTTGCCTCGCCGTCGAGGCTGTCCTCGCGCTGGCTCAGTGCCCTCTCAATCGCTGATAGCCAGTCGGGCTCGGGAGCCGCCGCAGGGTGCTCTGCGGCTCGGCAGGAGCCTCGCCCTCCCACACCGGCCGTTCTGGAACAGGCTCCCGCTGTCTCCCTCTCCAATTGCCGATTGCCGATTGCCGATTGATTCTGCCATGGCGAGTCCCACGCCTCGACGCCGAGTCGCTCCCATCACTGTCTTCCAGTCTTCTCAATCGGCAATCGCAAATCGGAAGTCGGCAATGCCCTTCACCGCTCCTTGAGCATCTCCAGGACGGCTCTGGTACCTGCGCGGGTGTCGGGCAGGGGTGCCTTCCAGGCCTTGGTGCGGCGCATGACATTGGGCTTGAAGGGTGGCCGCGCCTCAGGGTCGGTGGCGACGTCGATGACCACCGGCCCGTCGATGGCGAGGGCGGCGCGAAGCTGCTCGTCGAGGCCCGCCGGCTCCTCGATGCGCACGCCCCGGGCACCCAATGCCTCCGCCATCCGCACGAAGTCGGGATTGCGGAACTCCGAGGCGACGTGTCGCCCCTTGTAGAGGAACGTCTGCGCGTCGCGGATCGACGCGAACCGCCCGTTGTTCAGCACCAGCCACTTCACCGGCACCCCGTAGTTGACGGCGACGAGGATCTCCATGGCGGTGAATTGAAAGCCGCCGTCCCCAGCGACGGCCACGACCGTGCGGTCGGGTGCGGCGAGCTGTCCGCCGATGGCGGCCGGCCCGGCGTAGCCGATGGGTGCGAGGCCCGTGCCGACGATATGGGTCCGCGGCCCGTAGCAGGGCAGGTAGCGCTCGGTCCACGTGACGCTCTCGCTGAAGACAATGGCGTCGCGGGGCAGCGCCCGCCGCAGGCAGGCCATGAGGTAGGGTGGCTGGATGGGCGCGGAGTCGTCGCGGCTGCGCGGCTCGTCGTAGAGCTTGTACTTCCGCTTGAGCTTCGCCACGTCGGCGGGCGGCTCGCGGTCGCCCCGCGGCAGGTCGCTAGCGGCGTCGGCGAGCCAGCGCAGGTTGCGCTTCGGGCTGCCGAGCAGGCCCAGGTCGGCGGGGTAGTTCTTCCCGATCTCCTCGGGGTCCGCATCCATCTGGATCAGGGTGGCCTTGGGCCGCAGCGCGTCGTCCCAACACTGGGAGGTGAACTCGTGGAGGCTCGCCCCGACGACGAGCAGCACATCGCAGCGGTCGGCGAGGTAGGCGTTGGCGGCGCTGCTGCCGAACAGGCCGGCGCAGCCGAGTGCGAGCGGGTGGTCCTCGGGGAGGATGCCCTTGGCCTTCAGGGTGGTTGCCACGGGGATGCCGAGGCGCTCGGCCAGCTCGACTAGCTCGGGCGCCGCGTCGTCGTAGAGCGCCCCGCCGCCCGCGAGGATGGCCGGGCGCGTCGCCTCGCGCAGCAGGTCGGCCGTCCGCTGGAGGTCCTCCGGCCAGCTCGTGTCGGCCTGGACCTCGATGGGCCGGATCTCTCCGGCCGCGGCCTCGCCGTTGAGCACGTCGATGGGCACTTCGAGGCACGCCGGCCCGGGCCGGCCGCTCCGGGCCGCGAGGATCGCCGCGCGGAGCTCCGGCTCCACGTCCTCAGGGGCGACGACCCTGCGGGCGAACTTCGTGACCCCCTCGAACAGGGCGATCTGGTCGATGCTCCGCCCCCGGCCCGTCCCCTCCTGGAGCGCCCCCTTGCCGAAGTAGCTCGTCGGCACCTGGCCCGTGAGCACGAGCACGGGCTGCGAGCACATGTACGATGTCGCGACGCCCGTGATCAGGTTCGTCGCGCCAGGCCCCGCGGTGGCGGCGCAGCAGGCCAGATGCCCGCGGACCTTCGCGTAGCCGTCGGCCATCAGGGCCGCGCCCTGCTCGTTCTTCGCGAGGATGGCGTCGAGCGCGGGCGAGGCGCCGATGGCGTCGTAGAGGCCCAGGATGTAGCTGCCGGGGATGCCGAAGACGTAGCGCACGTCCTCGGCCTCGAGGTACCGCGCGATGAGGTCGCGCACCTGCGTCGCCGCCGCAAGCTTCACCATGGCGTGTCTCTCTGCTGTCGGTCACACACGGCAGGTCACGGCCCCGCGACGGGCGGCCAGCTCGCCGTCGCTCACGAGGCGTCCCCCGCTGTAGAAGGGCGCCAGGCGGTAGCCGTGGCGCTCGGCGATGGCCAGGATCTCGGCCATCCGCTCCGGCGTGATGTTGCCCTTGCCCCGCGAGTAGCTCTCGAAGCGCCCTTCGAGCGCCAGGACCACCGCCTCGGCGAAGCAGCCGTAGAGCACGTCCGGGCTCGGCAGGCCGTTGTCGAAGCCGAAGTCGATGGGGCACGGCAGGCCCACGAGGCCGCCGTCGAAGACGAACACGTCCTCGCGGTCCGCCACCCGCGAAGCGACGTTCTTCGGGTAGCCGACGTCGCAGACGATGGCGCCGGGGGCGAAGTCGCTCGGCTCGAGGATCGGCGCCGAGGCGCTCGCCACGCCGAGCACGACGTGGGCCTCGGCGAGGGCCTCACGGTTGTCGGTGAAGATGCGGGCCGGAGCCGCGAGGCCGGTGAGCGACTCCGCCAGGGCTTCAAGCTTCCCCAAGCCGCGGGCCGCGAGATGCAGACGGCCCACCTCGCCTGCGAGCGCGCGGGCGCAGCCCGTCCCGATATCACCCGTGGCGCCCACGATGGCAACGGTGGCCCGCGACAGGTCCAGGCCGAGCACCTCGGCGGCCCGGCGGATGCCCTCGCAGGCGATGGCGGCCGTGAGGGTGTTCCCCGTCGTCACGGCGATCGGGGCCGCGTCGATGGCCGAGGCCCGGCCGTTCTCGCCGTAGATCGACGTGAACCCGCCGAGCGCCGCGATCCCCGCTCCCAGCTCCCCCGCTACCTCGCAGGACCCCCGGACCTTCTCGAAGATGGCTTTCGGCCCAAGAGTCGGCATCTCCGGCATCACGGGGCACGCCACGTTGTAGCCGTCCACCAGAGCGCCGGTGACCGACCGCACGCCCCGCCACTCGCCGAGCTTGAACGACGGTGTCCACTCGAACACCCGGAGCAGCAGCTCCTCGGACGGCGGCTGCCAGTCCGGCTTGTAGTAAGCCAGGATCCGACGCAGGTGGGCCAAATCGTAGGGGTGTGTGATCAGTGCGAATGAACGGCCCATTACGCCTCCTGCCCAACCCGGGCACCCGCTCCCTCGACCTGCCCTCGCACCGCCTGGAACATCTGCTCGATGTTGTCGTGGATCTTCTGCTGGAGCACAGGCCCCACCGCCTCCTCCAGCACGGGAACCCCCAGCGAGTAGTCCAACTCGCACACCGACAGCGTCCCTCCCTCGTGGGGGAGGAACATCCAGCGGCCCTCGAACTGCTCGATGTCCCCATCAATGAGCTGGAAGTGGACCACGTGCCCCTCGTCGTCATAGACGTCCGCCTCACGCCACTCCAGCGGCGCCCCGTCGAGGTCCGTCACCCAGTGGCTCACCGAGCGGTCTGGCATCCTGTGGCTCACCGTGATGCTCTTGACGTTGGGCATGAAATCCGGGAACGTCACGGGGTCGCGGAACAGCGCGTAGACCGCCGCGGGATCGGCCTGGATGAAATGCTCGACGCGGACGTGTGGCATCGCGATCTCCTCAGCCTGTCCTCACCGACTGGCCTCGCCTGGAAGGAATGCACCCCGGGCCCGGAGGCTTTTTCCCCTCCAGGCCGGCCCGCTGCGCGGGGCGGAAACGAGGCCGACGGGGCGTAACCTCATTCCGCGACAGCAGTTACGCACTCGATTGCCTCGCGCTGAGCGTCCCCCGCTCTTCGCGTCATGCCGAACAGTGCAATCCGCGTGCCGAACCGCCCGCTCCAGTTCCCCACCTTGACGAAGCGTCGGCAGGGGGCTATAGTCCCAGGAGCTTGGAGACCGCCCCATGTCCATGTCCTACGCTGAGATACGGCGGGTCGTGGCCGAGCTCGGGCCGCTGCTCGTCGGCGGCAGGCTCGAGAAGGCCGACCAGACCAGCCCGACGACCCTCGTCCTCACCCTCTATGCCCATGGGGACAAGCGCTATCTGCTCGTCGCCACCCAGCCCGGCTTCGCCCGCATCCACCTCACAGGCCAGCGGCCCGCCCGCGAAGGCGACGTCGGGCCTTTCGCCAGGCAGGTGCGCCAACTGCTCCGCGGACGCTCCCTCGCCGCCATCGAGCTGGCCGAGAGCGACCGCATCGTGACCCTGACCTTCGGCCGCCCCGGCGAGCCCGCCGGCCGCCTCGTCGCCGAGCTGACCGGCCGCACCGCCAACCTCTACCTGCTCGGGCCCGACGGCTGCATCGCCGCCGCCCTCCGCTCCACCCGCAAGGCCCACCGCGACCTGAAGCCCGGCGCCTCCTACGAACCGCCGCCCCTGCCTCCCCAATCCAAGGCCGCCGAGCGCGACCGTTTCGCAGATGCCCTAGAGCAGTGGGATACCGAGACTTACAGCGATGCGATCGACCGCCACTACCGCCAGGCCGAGGCCGCCGACCTCCTCAAGAACCGCCGAGCCGCCCTCGCCTCGCGCATCAAGGCCGAACGCAAGCGCACCCTCCGCCTCCTCGCCAACCTCGAAGCCGACCTCGGCAAGGCCGGCGACGCCGAGCACCTCCGTCTCTGCGGCGAACTCCTCAAGCTCCATCTCACCGACATCCGCCCCCGCCAGGAGACCCTCACTGTCCCCAACGTCTTCGAGCCCGATGCCCTCGACGTCGAGATCCAGCTTCGCCCCAACCTCAGCCCACAGCAGAACATGGAGCGCTACTTCCGCCGCTACAAGAAGCTCGCCGCCGCCCGCGGGCAGCTCGCCGGCCGCCTCGCCGCGGCACGCGCGCGGGCCGAGGAGCTGGACTTCGCGGCCCTCGCCGTCGAGGAGGCGGAGACCATCGAGGCGCTCGACGCCGTGGCCGCCGACCTCGGCTATGCGGGCACCGAGCGCGGCCCGCGCCGGAAGGCCCCGCGGGCCGGCCCCTACCGCTTCCTCTCCGCCGACGGCCTGGAGATCCTCGTGGGGAGAACCCCCGCCCAGAACGACGAGGTCACCTTCAAGTTATCGCGTGGGAATGACTTATGGCTGCACGTCGAGGGCTACACGGGCAGCCACGTCGTCGTGCGCCTGCCCAAGGGCAAGTCGGCGCCGAAGGAGACGCTGCTCGACGCCGCGACCCTCGCCGTGCACTTCAGCCAGCTCCGCAAGGCTGGCGGCGGCCCCGTCGCCTACTGCGCGGTCAAGCACGTCACCAGGCCCCGCGGCGCCGGCCCCGGGCAGGTGCTCTACACCCAGAACAAGCTGCTCCACCTCGACGTCGACCCCGACCGCCTCGCGCGCCTCATGGGCGGCGAGGCGGAATGACGAGGGCGGCGAGGAGCGCGTCGGCTTGCCCTTGCCCTCGCCGTCGGCCACCCGCGCGGTCCTCGTCAGCCGCCATGACCCGCCGCGCGACCACTACAGCCTGGGAGGGGTGGAATGCGAAGGGGGAAGGGGCGCTCGGCAGACGGAGCTTCGAGCCGTCAGAGACCTGGGCATTCGGCCTCGCAGCCCTGGCTCGGCGCTCAGAGCTTTCGGCTTGCAGTTCGCAGCTTGAGGCTTGAGGCTTGGAGCTTGCGGCTTCCGGACGCGCCTCCCCTCAGATGTCGTCGATGACCTCGATCTCGTCATCGTCGTCATCGAGGTCGTCGTCATCCTCGTCGTCATCGAGGATGCCGGCGCCGAAGGTGGAGCGGACGTCTCGGCCTGCGGCGGGCCGCGCGGCGGGGCGGCGGCGGGGCTCCTCCTGCGGCTTCTCGGGCTCGGGCGCCTCGGCGTGGCCGTCGCGGAAGAGGAGGTCCTCGCCGATGACGATGAAGTCGTCGGCGGCGTCGCGGAGCTCGCGGCCGCAACTGCGCTCGAAGGCGTAGACCTCGACCCGCACGCCGCGGGCCTTGAGCGCCTCGACGAGCTCGACGAAGTCGCCGTCGCCGCTCACCAGGCACACCACGTCGAGCTTAGGCGCCAGGGTGATGGCCTCGATGGCGATCCCGATGTCCCAGCCGCCCTTGCGGGAGCCGTCGGGCCGGACCTTCGGCTCCTTGGCCCTGAGCTCGAAGCCGACCTCGCGGAGCATGGTGAAGAACGAGCTCTGGTTGTTGCCGTCGCGCACCGCGTAGGCGATGGCGCGGACCACCTGGCGGCCGGCCGACGCCGCATCCAGCAGCTTCTTGTAGTTGAGGCGGCCTTTGAAGCAGTCGTAGGCCGAGTGGAACATGTTCTGCACGTCAACCAGAATGCCGACTCGCTGTGCAGGTCTCACGACGCTCATAGAAGACCCTTCCTTCCAAGCCAGACACGACCATATGGAAGCCACCCTGCCGTCCGAAGCCCTGCTGGCAGGACCGTCGATCGCCGAAGCAAGAATCCCCACCATCGAGCGGGAGCGATCTTAGCGCATCCCCCCCGCCGATGCAAGCGAGCCGCCTGATAGAAGAGTGGTGCTCGGGCAGAGTCCTCTGGGGGCGGCGGCTCAGCGTGGGCCGGTCTCGCCCAGGAGCGCGAAGTTGACGGCGCGGCGGCCGCTGCTCATCCAGGTGTAGTCGAGGGCGCGGATGCCTGCGACCAGTGCCGCGGCGTCGGGGCACCCGGGGCGGACGTAGTAGTGATGGCAGTCGTAAGGCGTCTCGCCGAAGGCGGCGGCGTGGACGTAGCCGCGCTGCTCGGCGTAGCGCTTGAGGGTCAGGCACATGGCGTTCCAGGCGTCGGAACGGCCCTCGGTGGCAACGGGGGAGAAGTAGGCGTGGAACATCACGACCTCGGGCCGATGGCGGCCGAGATACTCGGCCGTGAGCCCGCCGTGGTGGGCGATCCAGGGGTCGTTGAGGCCCCACGTGTCCACCGCCCGCCACCGCGAGACGAAGGGCAGCAGCCCCGCCTCGCTCACCGCCATCGTGTAGCCCTTGCCGCGATACTGCCGCAGCAGCATCGCCGCCTGGTAGCGCCCGTCCTGCGAGCGGATCGGCATCCGCGACAGCCGATGGTGGTAGCCCACGACGCCGACGGCAAAGACCGCGGCCAGAGCCGCCAGCGCAACGCGCTGCCGCCTGCCCAGCTCGCCCCACGGCGGCAGCCGCCAGTCCCTCGCAATGCCCTCGACCAGACCCGGCCACGCCATCAGCACGATGGGCAGCACGGCGTACTGGAACCGCCCGAAGTAGTTGCCCTCCGGCGACAGCAGCAGCCACAGCGCCACGAACCCCGCGGCAGGGATGAGCGAGAAGATGGCCCGACGCGTCGCCTCCCGTGACCGCAGGGCCGCGACGTAGGCCAAGCCAAACGGCAGGCACGCCTTCCCAGCGATCCGCACCGCCCAGCTCAGCCCGTCCCAATAGAGCGCCCCACCGCCCTTCTTATAGAAAGGATTGGGCAGGGGATGGCCGAAGTAGTGCCACCGCCACGCGAAGTACGCCCCGCCCAGCACCAGGAACACGCCAGCCGTCCACGCCACCGCCTTCCACGACCCCCGCAAGCCACGCCACCAGACGACGGCCCCGAGCATCAGCAGCGTCAGGAACACCCCCTCGGGCCGGATCAGGCCCATCGTCAGGCCGCTCAATGCGAAGAGCGCAGGGGTCCACCGCCCTGCCCCATCGCGCAGCCGGAAGGCCAGCCACCACGTCACCACCACGAACACCACGAAGAACGGCGTGCCGAAGTACGCCGCCGCGAACCGCAGGCCCGGCCCCACCGCGAGGTAGGCCGCCGACAGGGCCGCCAGCCACCGGCTAGCCCCGTGCAGCCGGCGCACGCCCAGGTACACGAGCGCCACGGTGAGGAAGTGAGACGCCAGGCAGACCATCCGCACGGCGCCCTCGACCGTCAGCCCCAGCCGCGCCAGGCCAGCCACCACGACCATGAACAGGAAGTCCGTCGCCCCGTCCACCGGCGCCTCGCCGACGTTCCACACGATCCCATGGCCCTCGGCCGCATGGAGCGCGTAGCGCATCAGGATCGCCGCGTCCTCGAACGGATGGAGCGACCACGTCAGGCACCCGCTCGCGTAGAGCCCCGTCGCCGCCAACAGGATGACGACGACCGCCACGTCCGTGCCATCGAGGGTCCGGCGAGGCGTCACGCGCAGCCCTTTCGTCAATCGAGCTCCACGGCGACGCGGAAGCCCACGTGGTGGACCTTCCGCCGCGCAGGGTGCTTCCAGCGGAAGGCGGAGCGGGCGCGGTTGGGCTTGTCGAACCACCAGCCGCCGCGCACCACCCGATGCGTGATGCGTGATGCGTGATGCGTGACCGAGGAACCCGCAACCTGAAACCCGGAACCCGGAACCTGGAACCCGGCCCGAGACACCCACTCCCACTGCGCCTCCTCCGCGGCCCCGTGCAGCAGGCAGACCAGCGCTCCTGCCGCGAGCGCAGGGCACCGACCCGCCCCTCCTCTCGCGTCGCGTGCTCGGTCGGCGGCGGGTAGTCTCACGGTGTCAGCTCCAGTGGTGGCCTGTGGCCCGGCGGTCCAGCATGCTATAGGCTATCGGATGCGCGGGCAGATGCAAGGCGGATTCGCATTCCCCCGAGCACGGCCCCAAGGGCGCTTCGCATTGACGCCAGAGGTGACCGGATCGAGGACGACGACGAGAACCATGAATAGGGATTGCCGCTTTCGGG
>CAZDNN010000257.1:6637-8729 GCA_964506385.1 uncultured Planctomycetota bacterium | reverse complement strand
AGGACGACGCCGAGCTGTGGAGGCACGTCGACGTGCTGAGCTACCACTGGTACGGCGGGAAGAACCAGCCGGCGATGGCCCGCATCCGCCACTTCGCCCGCCAGAAGGGCCTCGCCACCGCGCAGAGCGAGTTCATGCACCTGAGGGTCGACCACCTCGAAGCGACTTACCGCGCGCTCAAGAGCGCAGGAGCGAAGTGAGGGGCCGCAATAGGCCAGGGACAGGCAGCTCAGGCCTGCCCGCCCAGCCTCAGAAGGCGGCAGGCGAGCTCCGGCTCGACGCGGTACCGCGAGCCACGGCCTTGGTAGAAGCCGTGGGCGGCGACCTGGTGGATGCTCAGGGGCGTGAGCAGGAGGGACCGGCCCGTCTCTGCGTCGGTGACCTCGACCTCACCCTTCGGGAACGTGCCGCAGCGCCCCCACGGGCAGGGGATGCGGCCCATGGCCTCGCGCCAGACGGCCGTGAGCCGCTCGTCGATGGCCACAGGTGTCCCGAGGCCGGCCCGGGCCCCGTCGTAGACGGCTTCGAGCCGCTCGGCGATCGCCTCGTGGCTCGTGCCGAGGCCGGCGACGGTCGAGCGGTCGGTCTCGATGATCTCCTCGAGGCGTCGCCGGTCGCTGCCCAGGAAGCCGTCCCTGCACAGGACGCCGGGTCTCATGCGGTCCACGACCTGGCGGATATCGGGAGCCTGCTTCATCGCGTCACCCCCGAGATGGAGTGGATGGATGGAGGACTGGATGTGTGGATGGGTGCAAAGAGAGCCAGTGGCAGCGCTCCAAGCCAGGGTCCGAGCCCTCTGCTCTTCGCCCGTGCATCCATCCAATCATCCATTCATCCACCCATCCCGTCTTCTATCGCTCACGTGAACTTGTCGTAGTAGATGCGCTCCTCGGGGATGCCCTTGCCGTTGAGGACCTTGACCGAGGCGTCGATCATGCCCGCGCTGCCGCAAAGGTAGCCCTCCTCGTTGGCGCCGTCGTCGAGATGACGGTCCACCACCTCCGTAATCAGGCCCGTCTCGCCCTCCCAGTGGTCGCCCTCCTCGGGGCCTGAGAGGGCGGGGATGAAGCGGAAGCCGGGCAGGTCCTTCTCGAGCTGGCGCAGCTCATCCACCAGGAACAGGTCGCGGCGTCGCACGGCGCCGAAGAAGTAGCGGCACCGCCGCTCGATGCCCTGCTCCCGCATGTGCCGCACGATGGACCAGAAGGGCGCCATGCCCGAGCCGCCGGCGATCCAGATCATCTCCCTGTCCGGGTCGTCGCTGAGGCGGAACTCGCCGTAGGGGCCGTTCAGCCGCACGGCATCGCCTTCCTTCAGCATGGTGAAGACCCACGTGGTGCAGATGCCGCCGGGGGCGAGGCGGATGATGAGCTCGATGTGATGGTCGTCGCTCGGCGGGCTGGCGATGCTGTAAGCGCGGTAGATCGGCTCCGGGCTGCCGCCGTAGGCGGGGCACTCGAGCTGGATGTACTGGCCGGGCGTGAACGCGATGGTCTCTGGCTCCTTGAGCCGGATGCGGACGAGCTTGATGTCGCCGGTCAGATCCTGCATCCGCTCGACGACGCCGGTGAACTGCTTGACGAGGAAGAGGTGCTCGGGGATCTCGATGGCCATGTCCGTGCGGACCTTGAGCTGGCAACTGATCCGCACGCTGTCGGCGATCTCTTCCGGCGTCAGCAGGTTCTCCTCGGTGGGGATGAGTTGGCCGCCGCCCCTGGTCACCTTGACCTTGCAGTAAGCACACGTGCCGCGCCCGCCGCAGGCCGATGGGATGAAGATCCGCTCGGCCATCAGCGTCGCGAGCAAAGGGCGCCCGCCCTGGACCTCGAGCCTCTTCGCGCCCTGGTTGATGTCGATCGCGCACGTGCCGTAGTTCGCCAGGTAGCGCTCGGCGATGACCAGCAGCACGGCCAGGATGCCGCTGGTGGCGCCGGAGACCAGGGCTGCGAGCAAGACGATGGTCATCGCGCCTTCGGCCTCCGAATCGGGACATCCAGCATCCAGTATCCAGCATCCAGCATCGAGCATCCAGTATCCAGCATCCAGTATCCAGCATCCAGCATCCGCCGCCCCTACTGCTGAACCATCCCGC
>CAZDNN010000257.1:0-6537 GCA_964506385.1 uncultured Planctomycetota bacterium | reverse complement strand
AGCATCCAGTATCCAGCATCCAGCATCCGCCGCCCCTACTGCTGAACCATCCCGCTGAACGCGACAAACGCCAGGGCCATGATGCCCGTGATGATGAGCGAGATGCCCGGTCCCTCGAGCCCGCGGGGGACCTGCGCGGTCTTGAGCCGCTGGCGGATGCCGGCCAGCAGCACGATGGCGAGCATCCAGCCCACGCCCGAGCCGAAGCCGTAGACCAGGCACTCCACGACGCTGAGGTCCTTGTTGATCATGAACAGCGAGGTGCCGAGGATCGCGCAGTTCACCGTGATCAGCGGCAGGAACACGCCGAGCGCGTAGTAGAGCGGCAGGCTGACCCGCTCGATGACCATCTCAATGAGCTGCACGAACGCGGCGATGACGACGATGAACAGGATGAGCTTGAGGCTGGCGTGCAGGCCGAGCGGCACGAGCACGCAGTGGTAGAGCGCGGCGTTGAGCGCGGCGGTGACCGTATTGACGAAGGTGACGGCGAGGCCGAGGCCGAGCGCCGACTTCATCTGGCGGCTCACGGCCAGATACGAGCACATGCCGAGGAACCGAGTAAGCAGGATGTTCTCGGTGAGCGCCGCCGAGATCAGGATGATGAGCAGGCCGATGGTGGGCGCGTTCCCTGTCACTTGGCGCCCTCCCGCAGCGGCTCGGCGGGGGCCTCGCCCTCCCGGCGGAGCGCGATGTCACGCACGATCCAAATGACGATGGCCAGCACGAAGAAGGCGCCTGGGGGCATCACCATGATCGTCCACGAGTGCCACCAGCTCGCGCGGGCCGGGAGCACCAGGCCGAACACGGTGCCGAAGCCGAGCACCTCGCGGACGAGGGCGATGGCCATCAGCACAGCGGAGTAGCCCAGGCCCGCGCCCAGCCCGTCGCAGGCCGACGGCCAGACCTTGTTCTTGCTGGCAAATGCCTCGGCGCGGCCCATTATAATGCAGTTGGTGATGATCAGGCCCACGTAGGGGCCGATGACGCGGTGGATGCCGGGGAAGAGCGCGCGGACCGTGATATCCACGATGATGACGTAGCACGCGATGATGAGCACCTGCACCATCATCCGCACCCGCTGCGGGGTGTAGCTCCGCAGCAGGCTCACCGTAATGTTGGTCATCACGGCCGTCCAGACGAGGCCGAGGCACATGAGCAGGGTGTTGGCCATCAGGTTGGTGACGGCCAGCGCGGAGCAGATGCCGAGCACCTGGCGGCAGATGGGATTGTCGTCCCAGAGCTGCGCCTTGAGCGCCAGCTTCGGACTAGCTGTCCGGGTCGGTGCTGCCATGGACTTCCGTCACCACTCCCACTGCTCGTCGGAACTGCTCGACGTTCGCGTTCAGGAGCTGGCCCAGGGCCATCGACGTCTGGGTCGCGCCCGTGATCGCCTCGACGGTGCGCCCCATCCGGGGGTCCCGCTGGTCGGTCGGCTTATTCCGCTCGAGGTAGATGAATGCCCGCCCCTCGGGCGGCGGCGCGACGTTGAGGCCGGCAAACTGCTCCTGGAACGCATCCTCGGTGATGCGGCCGCCGAGGCCCGGGGTCTCGGCCTGCTCGACGACCACCAGGCCAACCACCTTGCTGAGATCGGGCGTCAACGCCAGGAGCCCCGTGATGGGCGCCCAGAAGCCTTTGCCGCGGAACTCGAAGGCCACGGCGCCGCCGGTCGCGAAGACCCGGAACTCCCGCCCCGTCGCGGGGTCCTTGACGGCATCCTTGCGAGTGACGCGCTGCTCGACCAGGTCGGCGATCTCGCGGCTCGACAGCGCCTCGACGTCGCCGAGGCCGAACACCCGCACCAGGGCCTTCTGCTCGCGAAGCGCCTCGTTCCCCTCGACCCGCGCCTGCGTCGCGACCTGCACCGAGACGACCGCCGCGGTGAAAGCCGACGAGAGCACGGTCACGAAGACGATGACGTAGGCGGGGTGGTTGACGTTGAGCTTCATGCCTTAGCCTCCGCCGCCTTAGCCTTCTTGCGGGCCTCGAGCGCGACCACGGCCAGGTCGATGGTCGGCCCGACGATGTTGCCCATCAGGATGGCGAATGCCACGGCACCCGCGAACTGCGCTTTCCAGCGCAGAAGCACGACCATCGCGCCGATGAACGCCCCGTAAATCCACATCGACGGCTTCTTCCTCGGCGCCGACACGGGATCGGTGACCATGAACACCGCACCGTAGAGCAGCGCACCCGAGAAAAGCGTGACGAGCACCGGCGGCACACCCTCGGCGCCCCCGAGAGTGCGGAAGACGAAGTTGGCCGCGACGGCGCCGAACAGGGTGCTGAGGGTCAGCCGCCAGTTCGCCGTCTTCGTCGCGATCAGGTAGATGCCGGCCAGGATGATGAACAGCGCGCACACCTCGCCGATGCTGCCTGCCGCCAGCACCTTCCAGCTCACCCCGTCCTCGAACGAGCCGCCGATCTGCCCCAGAAACAGCTTGAGCACCGGCGTGTCGTGGCCGAAGTCGCGCCGCGCCCACATCGGCGTCGCCGCCGTCATCGCGTCCACGCCCTTCATCGCCACGTGACGGACCCACACCGGCGTCTCCGACAGGCTCGCGAAGCTCCAGCGCGCGAAGCCGGCCGGGAAGATGCGGAACGCCGGGACAAAGTGGCCCGTCATCTCGACAGGGAACGCCACATAGACGAAGGCCCGGCCCACGATAGCCGGGTTCGCGAAGTTCCTGCCGAACCCGCCGAACACCTCCTTGCCGAACAGCACGCCCACCACGATGCCGACCGCCGCCATCCAGAAGGGCATCGTCGGAGGCAGCGACAGCGCGTAGAGAAAGCACGTGACGAACACCGCCTGCGAGACCGGCTTCCCCCGACGCCGCGTCGTCACGAACTCCGTCGCGACCCCGCCGGCCACGCACACCGCCAGCAACGCCACCACCCGCCAGCCGAAAAAGTAGACCCCCGCCACGACGATAGGCACCAGCGAGACCACCACCCGCACCATCACCGCCTGCTCCAGGAACAGCGGTTTCGGCCTGCTCGCCGCCTTCGCCTCGGCGCTCATGTTCTCGGATGCCGTCTCAGGCATAGGGCCTGCGCTTCTTCAGAATCTCGGGAGCAGATGCTCGCGTGAGCGTGCGGGATCGCCCCGGCCGCCCCGGCCCGCCCCCCACTCTACAGATTCCTCGTTCCCGCGCAAGGTGGGAGACATCAGGAAGGAGCAGCGTGGCGAATGCACCCGATGGCAGGCTTTCCCTGCCTGGGGATTGATGCCACACCTTCGAAGGTGTGGCATCAATCCCCAGGCCCGGGGCGCGGCCCGTCCTGCACCGGACGGCCCATTGGGGTGAGGGCGGGTCGCGGTGGCGTTCTGGGCTCGGTCGCCGGGCTTGACAGGAGGGCTTTCCGTGAGGCATGCTCGGGCGGCTGCTCCTTCAGGAGATGGACATATGCCCTTCGTGAGCCTCGATGAGTTGGAGACGCAGGAGCCGATGCCCGGCTGGCAGGTGCACTTCGTCCATTCCGAGACGATGACCTTCGCCCACTGGACCATCGCGGCGGGCACGGCTCTGCCCGAGCACCGCCACCCCCACGAGCAGGTAGCGACCATCCTCGAAGGCGAGTTCGAGTTGTCAATCGACGGCGAGACGCAGGTGCTCCGCCCCGGCACGGTGGCGATCATCCCGCCGAATGCCCTTCACTCGGGCCGCTCCCTGACCCCCTGCCGGATCATCGACGCCTTCTACCCGATCCGCGAGGACTACCGCTGAGCTTGCTCAGGAGACGAGCCGATGGCAGACCGCGACGACGGCCAGCTCGTGAGTGGCTACCGAATGGTGCCAGTGGATCCCGCCGCCTCCCGCTTCAGGCATCGCATGGGCGGCATCGACTGCGACGCCGCTCCGCTGTGCACCGTGTGTGACCGCGCGCTCAGGGCGTACGTGCTGCTCGACCTCTCGGACCCGCGCCTCGGCATCGAGGCCGACCGCCGCACCCTCCCTGTCTTCTACTGCCACAACTGCGAGACGCCGGCCGACCTCTTCGCCTACCGCATCGCCCCCAACGGCTCCATCCAGATCCTGCGTCAGTACCGCGGCGAGCCGTTCGACGGTTGGCCCCAGCCGCGCGGTAAGTTCGGCATCGAGCTGACGCCCGTGCCCGACCGCCTCAACGAGATCCTCCTCCGCTGCCCGGAGGGCTGGTTCGCCTACAAGTACAGCGGCCCACGGGGCCGTGCCGAACCGCGGTCGGACTGGGAGGCGGACATCGAGTTCATGGAGGGCTACGACCTCGGCCCGTTCGGCCCCTCTGGGAGGGCGGGGTTCCACCAGCTCGGCGGCCTCCCCTTCTGGCTCCAGCAGCCCCAGGAGGTGACTTGCCCGAGTTGCTCGCAGCCGATGCCCTTCCTGCTCTCGCTGGGCAGCGACGAGCGGCTCGGGTGGGTGTTCGGCGACTGGGGGCGGCTCTATGTCTTCCGCTGCTCGCCCTGCTCGGTGGTCGCCGCTCTACTCCAATGTGGCTGACACGGCGCGAGCAGTTGCCCGGTCACGGTGCTCGCCGCACGCAACGAAAGCCGACGAAGCCGTGTGTGTCGCGGCCGAAGCACACGTCGGTGTAGCCGGGGTTCTCGTGGTTGCGGTAGGCCGAGCGGCAGTGGCTGGGCCGCGAGTTCCACGACCCGCCTCGCAGGACCCGCGTCTGGCCCACCTTCGGGCCCGCGGGGTCCTTCTCTGGGCTGTTGCGGTAGTAGTCCTCGGCGTAGAGGTCGTGGCACCACTCCCAAACGTTGCCGTACATGTCGTGGAGCCCCCAGGGACTGGGCAGCCTCGAGCCGACGGGATGAGGGCCTCGCGTCGCGTTGTCCTTGCACCAGGCGTGCTGCTTGAGCCGCGACGGGCTGTTGCCGAAGTAGTAGGCCGTCGTGGTGCCCGCGCGGGCGGCATACTCCCACTCGGCCTCGGTGGGCAGCCGGTAGCCATCGGCCTCGAAGTCACAGGCCCACGTCTTCAGGTCGTAGCAGGGTCGGCGGCCCTCCTCGCGCGACCGCCTGTTGCAGTAGTCAACTGCCTTGGCCCAGCGGACCTGCTCGACGGGCTTCTGCGGGTCCTTCCAGCGTGAGGGGTTCTCGCCCATCACGCGCCCGAACTCGGCCTGGGTCACCTCGAAGCGATCGATGAGGAACGGGGCGACGCAGACGCGGTGGCGCGGCTCGTCGACCTCGTCCTCCCTGTCGCTGCCCATCTCGAACCAGCCGCCGGGCAGTGCGACCATCTCGACGCCGCTCTTTGTCGTGACGATGGGCGGTGCCTCGGCCGGCGTGATGCTCTCCCGCCTCTCGCAGCCGGCCAGAGCGGCGAGCATCACGGCGACTGCGGCTCTCAAGCAGCGGATCATCGCCTACTTGTCCTTGGGCGGCAGCCAGTCGTAGTCCCAGTGGTGGCCGACCCAGCCCGGCGGCGTGAGGGTCAGGGTCGCGTGGTCGGCGATGCGGACGATGCAGATGGGGCTGTGGACCTTCCAGCTCCCGCCGTGGGGGATCTTCACGTAGGCGATGTAGCGCCCGCAGTGCGACCACCGCCCGCAGGGGTCCTGGCCGAGCAGCTCCTTGGGCAGGGTCACGATCTTGCCGTCCGTGCCGCCGGGCAGGCTGGGGTCGAAGCGGCGGATCGAGAGGCTGCGGCCCGAGTTCCAGCACATCCACTTCCCGTCGGGCGAGAACCCAGGGTGGCATTCGCCCGCGCGGATCGGGTGGTTGGGCATCTTGCGGACCGGGCCGCCGTCCACCGACATGAAGTCGATGGTGTACTTCTGCCCCTGGTAGTTGCGGATCTCGAAGATGACCCACTTCCCGTCGGCCGACAGGTCGGCGATGCTCACGCGCCGCTCGACGCGGACGGGCCTGGTGTTCTTCCCCGTCGTCATGTCGGTGTAGACGATGCCGCTCTTGCCGCAGTGGACCGTGTGGCGGCTGTCAGGCGTCCAGGCATAGCCGCCGTAGACCTTCCGCGTCTTGAGGGTCTTCGCGTCCACCACGTAGTCGCCGTAGTTATAGCTGAACTGCTTGCCGTTGGGTGCCGTCCGAGGCTTCGTCTCGTCCTTTTCGGGCGTGTTGGTGAGCTGCTTGAGGCCCGTGCCGTCGGCGTTGACGAGATAGAGGTCGCGCGGCGGGTACTCCCCCTTCTTCTTGCGCTCGGGGTGGATGGCGATGACGAGGCGATACCCCGTCTGCCGCAGCTCCTCCTTCAGGTCCTTGATCCGTGGCTCGGCGAAGGGCGTGCACCGCGGCGGCATAGTCCATGTCGCCCGGATGGACTCGCCGCACCAAGAGCCTGTCGCGGTCGCGATGAGCAACAGGATCAGCATCGCACGAATGCGCATGGCCCGTTCCTTCCTCGGCTCTTACACTTCAGCAAAGTGTGGGCCCGCCGCCGCAGGCGATTGGCACGCCTTCTTGCACGCTGTCTTCTTCTCAGAGGGCGAGGCAGAAAAGCCTGCTTCAGAGGGGCGCAGGCGTTGGTTTCCTCATATGGCCAGCTCGCCAGGCAAAGGCGGTGCCGGAGACCTTCTTTCTGC
>CAZDNN010000256.1:0-8736 GCA_964506385.1 uncultured Planctomycetota bacterium | reverse complement strand
GGACGAACAGCGTCGTCCTCGGCCTCCCCGGCTGGGAACCACCTCCTCTCCCCCGCGCTGGGCGGCACCGGCCGCGCCACTGTGACTCGGGAGGAAGCAACCTGAAAGCTTGTCCTTCCCCTGCCCCCCTCCACCTGTCGACTCAAAAGGGGAGCAATTCCCGTGCCAGACCGGGCCCTCATGGCTTTGCTTTCTTTGGCGCCCTTAGTTGTGCTTGCGCAAGGACTTGCGTTCCCCGGCCACGTCGTTAGGGGGTCTGCCGAGACTGGCGGCCCGGCGCCGCCCATGGTGTTGACCGGGGGGCGTCACGTGCGGGAAGATCGCCACATGTCACAGCGGGGGAGTGAGTTGTGGAGGGCTGGCGCCGCGAGGCACCTTCCTTGCCCAGGCCGATCAGAATGTGGCACGTTGCGGAACGTCAACATGCTAAGTGCATGTGCAGGGGAAGGATATGGAGATAACGGGAATGGACGTTGCCGGAACGCCACATGCGGGAATCGCACCTAAGCCAACTATGGCCCTTGACTTATGCTGATGGCCCGTTGCCGGGGCGGGGGGTCGTGTTGCCGTTCGTCAACATGCCAGCAGCGCCAGTTGCGCGACGGCGACCGCCAGGAATCCGTCGGGTAGAGGCTGGCCGCTCGCGTCCCCGGCTGGGGTCACTTCCCCCTGGGCTGGAGCGGCTGGGTGTAGTCGCCGATGGGGTCGAGACAGACGTTGCCGGCGGGGCCGGTGTCGATGGGGGCGATGGCGAGCTCGATGGTCTCGCCGAGGAAGTCGATGCGGTCGAGGCGCTCGCGGGTGAGGGTGGTGCCGATTTTGCGGAAGAAGGGGAAGAGGTCCTCGCCGCAGGCGATGGACATGTCCTCGACCATCTCGTCCCAGGTCTCGCGGTGGGCGGGGTCGTCGCGCCATCGCATGGCGCGGACCCAGTACCAGCGGGGGTACCAGGTGGGGCCGTAGCGGTCGTCGAGCTTCTGGAAGACGTACCAGAGCTTGGTCCACTCGGGGCCTTTGCCCCACTTTGCGCGTCCCTTGGCGGTCTCGTGCTCGGTGGCGAGGTCGAGCTGGGCGCCCTTCTTGGCTTCGAGGGCGAGTATGGAGTTGCAGCCTCGGTTGGCCTGGCCGGTTTCGCCGCTGAAGAGTGCGTGGATCTTGCCCTGGAACCATCCTGCGTGTGCCTCGCCCTGGTTGTGGTGTGGGGAGATGCCGGCGAGCTCGTCGCGGTCGTTGCGTGGTCCGCCCATGGTGTGTGCCATCTCGTGAGCGAAGATGCCGAGGATGCCGATGGGGTTGTATGAGATGACGGCGGCGGCCTTGGGCCTGGGGTTGATGGCCCATCCGCCGCCGCCGCCGGCGCAGATGACGAGGTTGTAGGGCTCGCCGAAGACCTTGGAGGGGAGCCATGCGCGAAGCTGCTCGGCGGCCTTCGGGATGTCCTTCTCGATGCATTGCATCGTGGCGGGCGGCTGGTTGCCTGCGTAGTAGACGACGACGCCGCCGAGGTTGAGCTCGCGCTCGGGGAAGATGCCGACGCCGCCTGTGGCTGGGACGCGCCCGTCGCCGCCGACGGGGTCGGTGCCTGCGGCGAGCCAGGTGACCGACTTCCTCAGGAGCTTCTGCTTCGCGGCGGCGGCCTTGTCGTCCCTGCCTGGGAGTATGGCTTGTATGCTCTCGCAGATCATGACGCGGCCTTTGCCGAGGGCGCGGCGTGCGCGGAGTGGGCGGCCGCCGTCGCCGCGGACCAGGGTCTCCCAGCTCTTGTCGAGGTCGAGCGCGGCGTATGAGCCGCCGGCGTGCGTTGCGACGCCTTCGGTGAAGCGTGCGCCGAAGTCGGCGGCCAGGGCGTTCATTGACCAGCGGTCGGCCGTCGCCTTGTCGCGTGGCCTGGTGCCGAGGAGCAGGAGGCCGCCGCCGGCCTCGACGAATGCCTTGAGGGCCTGGCGCTCGGCGGCGGTGTAGACCTGGGCGTTGACGTCGTGCTGGGTGGTGATGACGACGTTGAACCGGGGGTTTGGCCACCAGGCGAATGGCTCGAGGCCTGCGACGGGGAGGCGGATGCGGCTCTGGCCGCCGGGCTTCAGCACGGAGTCGAGGGTGGCGATGCTGGAGCAGGCGCGGAAGCCCTGGCCGCGGAGCTGCCCCCGCAGGCCCCACAGCGCGATGAAGTAGGTCTGGTGGGCCTGGTCGAGGAGGACGTTGATTCCCGTGTCGTTCCCCGGCGGCGGCTCGCAGGTGTTGGGCAGGCGTGCGACGAGGTCGGGCGGGAGCGTGGTGCCCTTCTCCATCAGGGCGACGACCTGGTTGTGAAGCTGCTTCATCTCGGCGTCCTTCCTGCGGGTGGCGGCGACGAGTGCGGCGGTCGGCTCATCCATGGGCGGCGGCGCGAGGTACTTGCCTGCGATGACGGCTCGCTCGATGCCGGGGCCTTGCCAGGCGACGGCCAGATGGTCGCCGCCGGCGCCCTCCTTCTGGAAGGCGCGGAGGAAGTAGCGGCGGCCCTTCTCGAGGCGGATGGGCTTCGACTGCTGGCCCTTCTGGGCCGTCCACTCCCGCGGCCCCGACCATCCGACGACCTTGGCGATGGGCCGGAGGTTGGCCTCGGTCTCGTCGGTGCTGAGCCACAGCTCGCCGCCGTCGTCGGACGCGATGAACAGGGTGTAGTCGCCCGTCGCAGGCGGGACGAGGAGCGCGGAGAACCGGCAGCCGTAGGCGTCGGCGCGGACCTCGCTCTCGAACTGGCCGAGCATGCGCGCCTGGTCGGGCGCCTCGCGGTACTTCGGGTGCTGCGTCAGGTCGGCCACCGTCTCGCCGGGGATGCCCAGCCACGTCTCCTGGAGCACGGCGCCGCGCCGCCCCGGCGCCGAGCACGAGGTGGTCGCCGCGGCGAGCAGGACGAGGGTGGTCAGCATCAAGATCGGTCGTCGCATGGTCGCTCTCCTCAGCGTGTCGCGTTCCCTGAGCTTCCGCTCCGGGAGCGGGGCGCGGGCTCCGCCGGTCCGGATGGCTCCCATAGGCCGCATAGGTCGTATAGGTCGTATAGGTCCTATTGGTCCTATCGGGCCATGTGCCGCCGCCCTCCGGTGGGCGGCGCCTGCGCCCATTTTACCTATGCGAGCGGCCTGGCGCCAACGGCCTCAGGCGCAGCAAGGGGCCTGCCGCTGTGTCGGATAGGACCTATAGGACCAATAGGACCTATAGGACGGCTGCGAGCTGGGTGCATGCGGCGCCCATGAAGCAGGCGCCGCGAGCGGGGTGCCCGCGGCGCCTGTCATTGGTCGTCATCCGCGGTGGGTCACTTCCTCCGCCGCCGGCGCAGGAGCGCGAGGCCGCCGAGGGCGAGCAGGCTCAGGGTCGCCGGCTCGGGGATGGGCTCGAGGCGGAGATGCCACTCGAGGTGCGTGCCCTGGAAGACCAGGGTCTCCGGCACGTTCGGGTCGCCGAGCGGGTCGCCGAGGCCAGGGTAGAAGTCGCCCGCCAGCGGGCTGTAGTACGACGGCGGCGCCATCGAGTCCCACGGCACGTCGGCCGACAGGGTCAGGTGGTCGCCGCAGAGGAACTCGGCAGGCTTGCCGATGCCGGGGTCGCGGGGGATGAACTCGAACTCGAAGAAGACGTCGAAGAAGCTCTCGGCGGGGAAGTCGGGCGGCATGTCCGGGCCGCCGGTGGCGAAGATCGTGCCGCGGTCGGGGGTGCCGCCGCTGGGGTCTTTCGTGACGAGCAATAGGCCGCCGTTCGGGCCGCCGGGGGCGGGGGTGACGACCACGTCGTAGAGCTCGGTGCGCTCGTCGGGCAGCCCCCTGTCGAAGACGATGGGCACGGGCTCGACGGAGTGGAGGGTCATGGCGACGATCTCGACGGGGACGGCGGCCTGGCCGTCGGCGTTGAACGGCGTGTCGCCGGGCCTCGCCACCTTCGTGTCGGTTAAGATGCAGATCCGGCCGTCGAAGGGGTCGGAGCCCGGTCCGAAGTGGCCGCCGTCGATGGGCTCGAGGCCGAAGTCCCAGCAGCTCTCCGGCTGGGTCTTCATGAAGTTCACGCCCTGCGCCAGGGTGTTGGGCGGCAGCGGCAGCGCGCCGCACGGCACGGCGAGCAGAAGCAGGCCGACGGCCAGCAGAAGGCTCCGAACGGCGAACGTCCTCATGGCGAGACCTCCCAGCGAGAGCAGCGGTTCCAGGTTCCGGGTTTCAGGTTTCGGGTTCCGGGGGTCGGAGAAGCCCCTTCGATGCGGGTCCCCCGGCACCAGGGACCTGGAACGCGGAACCGCTTTCTCCTTGTCTCGCGCCTCAGCGGGAGCGCGTGCGTCTCCGCAACAGGGCAAGGGCGCCGAGGGCGAGGAGGCTGAGGGTGGCGGGCTCGGGGACCGTGACGATGAAGTTGTCGAAGAGGCCGATGCCGACGTCCTGGCCCGAGCGTCGGAAGCCCATGGCGCCGCCGACGGATCCGGGGTTGAAGAAGGAGGTGGTGAAGGTGTTGGTGGGGTCGGCGCCGTCCACGAGGGTGATCTCGAAGAGGCCCTGGCCGTTGGCGGCGATCTCGAGCAGGTGGAGGACGTCGTTGGCGGGGGTGAAGCCGACGTTGGTGTTGCCGAAGCCGCCCGGGCCTTCGACGCGGAAGGCGCCGCCGCCGAGGCCGGGGTGGAAGACGATGTTGTTCTCGCCGATGGTGAGGCCCACGTTGTAGCTGCCGTTGCTGTTGTCGGCGCCGACCAGTGCGGTGAGCTCGAAGGCGCCGTCATAGCCGTCGGTGAGGAAGGTCTGGGACGTGTTGGTCCCTCGCCGCGGGATCAGCTCGAGCACGCCGTCGTTGACGACGGCGTAGCCGCCGTTGAGGTTGGCCGACCAGTCGGGATAGAGCGCCTGTGCGTCGTTGCTGTAGCTGAACGACTCGAGGGATCCGCCGATGCTGAAGTCGTCGAAGAGGCCCACGCCGCTCCTGGGGCCTTTGCGGACGAGGCTCACCTGGCCGCCGGACGAGGCCGCGTTGGTGAACGAGTTGGTGTAGACATTCGCAGGGTTCGCGCCGTCGGTGAAGGTGATGTTGAAGGTGCCGTCGCCGACGTCGGTGACTTCGAGCTTGTGGAGCACGCCGTTGGCGGGGGTGAAGCCCATGTTCTGGTTGCCGAAGCCGCCGGGACCCTCGACCCGGAACGCGCCACCGCCGTAGCCGGGGTGGAAGACGATCTGGTTCTGCCCGATGCGCAGGCCCACGTTGAAGTTGCCGTCGGACAGGTCGGCGCCGACGAGGGCCGAGATGGTGCCCGGGCCGGTCAGGGTAGCGTGCGGCATGTACATGTTCGCGCCGCCCGACCCCCGAGGCGGGGCGAGGACCATGACGCCGTCGCTGACAAACGCCTGGCCTGTGCCGAGCTGGTTGTGCTTGAGATTGAGGTACGCGATGTTCGTGTCGGCACTGCGGTCGAAGAGCTCGGCCTTGAGGACGGAGGGCGCATCGACCTCGACGCGGATGCTCTCGTAGAATGCGGTGCCCGTGGTGCCGCCCTCGCGCCGCGGCCCGAAGACGCCGCCGACGGAGTTGGGGTTGTAGAACGACCGGGTGTAGGTGTTGGCGGGGTTGGCGCCGTCGGTGAGGGTCACGTCGAAGTTGCCCGTGCCGTCGCTGTGGACTCGCAGCTCGTGGGCGATGCCGTTGGCGGGGGTGAAGCCGACGTTGGTGTTCCACCAGCCGCCTGGGCCGTGGACTCGGAGCGCGGCGCCGCCGTATCCGGGGTGGAACACAATGAGGTTCTCGCCGACTTGGAGGCCGACGTTGTAGCTGCCGTTGCTGTTGCTCGCGCCGACCTCGGCGATGATGGTGTGGTCGCGCTTGAGGCCGGAGCGCACGAAGCGCTGATCGTAGTTCGGCCCGCCGGTAGACAGGACGAGCTGGCCGCCGGTCACGTCGATGGTGCCGCCGCCGGTCCGGGGCGCGTAGACGGCGCTGGTGCCGATGTTGGTGTTGGTGTCGAAGCTCTCGGTCGCGCCGCCGACGGTCAGGTCGTCATACAGGCCGACGCCAACGGGCTGGCCCGAGCGCCGCAATGCGACGGCGCCGCCGACCGAGCCGGCGTTGGTGAACGACCTGGTGAAGGTGTTGGCCGGGTTCGCGCCATCGGTGAGGGTGACGGTGAAGTTGCCCGTGCCATCGGAGTCGACCCTGAGCTCGTGGAGCACGCTGTTGGCTGGGGTGAAGCCGACGTTGGTGTTGCCGAAGCCGCCGGGGCCTTCGACGCGGAGTGCCGCCCCGCCGTGGCCGGGGTGGAACACGATGTTGTTCTGGCCGACCCTCAGGCCGACGTTGTAGCTGCCCCCGCTGTTGTCGGCGCCCACGAGCGTCGAGATGGTGGTCGCCCCGCCGACGCCGGGCCGGATGAGCATCTGGTTGTTGTCGTTCGGCCCGTTGCGCAGCACCAGCGTCCCGTTCGACACCACGGCCGCGCCGTCAACGGCGAAGCTCCCGCTGAAGTTCGGGTAGGCCATGAGGGTCGCGAGGGTCTGGTCGGTCGTCGTCCCCGCGAAGTCCTCCATGTACACCACGGGGCTGGCCGTCGCCGCAACAGCCGCCAGGCACACCGCCGCGAGTCCCAGAGTCAGGTACTTCAGCATCGTGCCATCTCCTCTGCATCTGTCGTCGGCGTCGTCGCGCCGGGTGCTCAGTCTCTTCTGCGCCGCCGCCTCAGCAGTCCGAGGGCGCCGAGGGCGAGGAGGCTGAGGGTGGCCGGCTCGGGGATGCCTTTGAAGTGGAGGGTGTAGTCGCCGTTGTAGGGGCCGGGGTTGCCTGTGGTGAAGAAGAAGTCGCCGAAGTCCCAGCCGGTCAGGCCGCTCTGGTTGACGACGGAGAGCAGGCCCTCGTCCCACATCATCTCCCAGAGCACGTTGTTCTGCTGGCCGTGGACGCCGTCGCGGCGGCCGAGCCAGTCCACCGTGATCGAGGCGGCGTCACCACCGAAGAAGTTGATGACGAAGTCGTTGCCCGCGTCGTCGGGGTCCCAGAACCACAGGGCGCGGGCGTCGATGGTGGAGCCGCTGATATCGACGCGGACATCCTGGTCGGTGCGGGAGCCGTTATTGTGGCCGATCCAGAGCTCGCCGCCGAGGTTCATGGCGGCGCCGTTGGTGAGGACGAGGTGGGGGGACGCTCCGGAGTCAAAGGCCAGGACGACGTTGCCGCCGACGGGTCGGCTGAAGGTGCCGTGGTCGAGGGCGAGGGTGCCGGTGTTGATGCGCGTCCAGTGGGTGTTCTCGGTCTGCTGCCAGGTGGATCCGCCGGCGATGGTGAGGGTCGTGCCGCCGTTGATCCTGAGGTCGCCGTAGGTGTTCGAGGGGTAGGTGACGATGCTGCCGTTGTTGATGAGCACGTCG
Source organism: uncultured Planctomycetota bacterium (assembly GCA_964506385.1). Classification (GTDB taxonomy): domain Bacteria; phylum Planctomycetota; class PUPC01; order DSUN01; family DSUN01; genus CAZDNN01. The sequence goes on along the minus strand of CAZDNN010000256.1, from coordinate 1,375 downwards.
TCGCGGCCGTTGAGGTTGGGCACCATGTCCGGGTTCCAGTAGGCCGCGGTGGCCCAGGAGCCGTCTGGGCCGTCCCAGGTGACGGGGCCGTGTCGGAGGATGTAGGTGCCGTTGTAAGGCCCCGCGTTGCCCGCGGTGACGAAGTAGTCGTCGAAGCTCAGGCCGTCGGCGGCGCCCTGGCCGTCGAAGAGCAGGAGCCCCTCGTTCCACATCGTCTGCCAGGTCACGTTGTTCTGCTGGCCGTGGACGCTGTCGCGCCGGCCGAGCCAGTCCACGGCGATCCAGGAGGTGTCGGGGCCGGAGAAGTTGATGGTGAAGTCGTTCCCCGCGGCATCGGTGTCCCAGTACCACAGGGCGGTGGCGGCGATGGACGAGGCATCAATGTTCACGCTGGCGACCTGGTTGGTGGTGCTGGCGTTGTTGTGGCCGAGCCAGACCTCGCCGGCGATGGTGACGTCGGAGCCGTTGCGGAGGGTCATCGCCGCCGTCACGTTGGAGTTGCTGCCCACGAGGACGGGGTTGCCGACGGTGCGGACGAAGCTGCCATCGTCGAGGACCAGCTCGCCGGTGTTGATGTTGGTCCAGTGGGTGTTCTCGCTCTGCACCCATGTGGAGCCATTGGCGATGGTGAGGGTCGTGCCGCCATCGATGATCAGGTTGCCGTAGGTGTTCGAGGGGTAGGTGACGGTGCTGCCGTTGTCGATGACCGCGTCGTCGAGACCATTGAGGTTAGGCACAACGTCCGGCTTCCAGTTGGCCGCGGTGCCCCAGCTTCCGTCGCCCCCGTCCCAGGTGATGGGAGGGCCGTAGCGGAGGCGGTAGGTGCCGTTGTAGGGGCCGGGGTTTCCCGTGGCGACGAAGTAGTCGTCGAAGCTCAGGCCGTCGGCGGCGCCCTGGCCGCCGTAGAGCAGGAGGCCCTCGTTCCACATCGTCTGCCACGTCACGTTGTTCGCCGTGCCGCCGGAGTTGCGGCGGCCGAGCCAATCGACGGAGATCAAGGCGGTCTCGGTGCCGGAGAAGTTGATGGAGAAGTCGTTGCCCGCTGCGTCGGTGTCCCAGTACCACAGGGCGGTGGCGGCGATGGTCGAGGCGTCCATGTTGACGGTGGCGACCTGGTTCGTCCTGGCGCTGGTGCTGCCGAGCCACACCTCGCCGCCGATCGTGACGTCGGAGCCGTTGCGGAGGGTCAACGCCGCCGTCACGTTGGAGTTGCTGCCCACGAGGACGGGGTTGCCGACGGTGCGCACAAAGCTGCCATTATCGAGCACTAGCTCGCCGTTGTTGATATTGGTCCAGTGGGTGTTCTCGCTCTGCACCCATGTGGAGCCGTTGGCGATGGTGACGGACTTGCCGCCGTCGATCCTCATGTTGCCGA
>CAZDNN010000255.1:0-8756 GCA_964506385.1 uncultured Planctomycetota bacterium | reverse complement strand
CCCGCGGCATGATTGCGGACCTGTTTAGGTCCGCAATTATCGTCACTGGGCAACCTGCCAAGCCGTACGGAAATCGGCGTGGAGCTCTGACAGCGCAACCGCCACCCGATGCCAGCCGGTTGCGCTGTCGGCTGCGCGGCGGCATTCTGGCAGGTCAGGCCTCGCTGGGCGACGCTGTCCGAGCTCCGCAGCGCGCTGCCATGCCCGGCAACCCGCCACAATGGAGGAGGATCCGTCAGGAATCACGACAACGCGATCTCCTCCTGCCCGGGGGCATCCCCAGCACGGGCATTGATATCGCAGTTACGTAACTGTGATATCAATCCCGCGGCGGGAGCGCCTGAGCCATGCGGGCCGACGAGACTACTGGCAGGCCAGGCCTCCGTGGGCCGCTCCGTCCGAGCCTTGCAGCGCGTGACTACACCTTGCAGCCGACCGGCATGTGGGAGAATCCGTGAGGGATCGTGACAATGCAGCGGCCTCAGGATGCGCGGCCTGGGCGGTCCCGCGATCTTCGTGCGGAGCCTGTTGGCCCGTCAGGATCGCCAATGCCTTTGCCCTCTCAGGCCGGCGGCCGTCGTTCGCGGTTGCAATGCGCGGGCCTCTTGACCATACTGGTGCGCGCCGCGACGCGGCCGTCCACGGTCTCAGGAACTGGAGGCGACGATGAGCAGGCGAGCGACGAGCAGGCGGGAGTTCCTCACCCGTGCGGCCGCGGCGGCCGCGGTTCCCGCCATCGTATCGGCCGAGGCCATCGGAGCAGGGGCGGGGCCGGCGGCGAGCGACCGCATCGGCCTGGGCCACATCGGGGTCGGCGGGCGGGGCAACGGCCTGCTGGGCGGCTTCCTGGGCCTGCGCGACTGCCGCTGTCTGGCCGTGGCCGATCCGTTCAAGAGCCGCCGCGAGCGCACGGCCGCTCGTATCGACAAGCGCTACGGCACGAAGGGCACCGCCGCCTACAACGACTTCCGCGAGCTGCTGGCCCGCGACGATATCGACGGCGTGGTCGTCGCCACCCCCGACCACTGGCACGTGCCCATCGCCATGCACGCCGCCCGAGCTGGGAAAGACACCTACGTCGAGAAGCCCCTCGGCCTGTGCATCGCGTGGGACATCGCGTGCCGCGATCTCATCCGCCGCTACGGCCGCATCTTCCAGTACGGCACACAGCAGCGCTCGTCCGGCCACCTCCGCCACGCCTGCGAGCTGGTCCACAACGGCTACATCGGCGAGGTCCAGGCCATCGACGTCGTCGCGCCCGACGGGAAGACCGGCGGCTCCATGGCGCCCATCCCCGTTCCCGAGGGCTTCGACTACGGCCTGTGGCTCGGCCCCGCGCCCTGGAGCCCGTACACCAGGGACCGCTGCACGAATGCAGGGGCGTGGTTCGTCTATGACAACGCCATCGGCTTCCTCGGCGGCTGGGGCGCGCACCCGCTCGACATTGGGGTGTGGGGCTGGCCCCGCGAGCTTCAGGTGCCCGTCGAGGTCGAGGGCACCGGCTACATCGCGCCCGACGGCCTCTTCGACACCGTCACCAGGTGGAACGTCCGCGGCCGCTATGCCAACGGCATGCGCTTCACCCTGAGGCCCGGCGGCAACCTCACGACGTTCACCGGCACCGAGGGCGTCGTCGCCGTCAGCCGCGGCGGGCTGCGCACCGAGCCGGCATCGCTGAGGACCCACAAGCTCGGCCCCAACGACCGCCGGCTCCAGATCAGCCACAACCACGGCCAGAGCTTCCTCGACGGCATCAAGACCCGCACCGACGCCGTCAGCAACATCGACGACGCGGTCCAGAGCGACATCATCTCGCACCTCAGCGACATCGCCATCCGCCTCGGCCGCCGTGTCCGCTGGGACTGGAAGACCGAGACCATCCCCGACGACCCCGATGCCCAGCGCATGATGCAGCGCGCCATGCGGAGTCCCTGGAGGCTGTGAGGAGGCCCCAAGCTGCGAGCCGGAAAGCGCGTGCATGAAGAAACCAGTCCCGAAGGGGCGGCAGGGCCTGGCCGGCGGATTCAGCCGCTGCCCCCTGGGCGATCTCATTCGGGGATGAGGACCACTCGATTGAGCGAAGGAGACGAGTGATGGTCAGGAACAGGATGACTCGCCGCCGCTTCATGCAGGGCGCCGCCGCCGCAGGCGCCGCGATGCTGGTGCCCGCGGGCCGGGTGCTGGGCGCCAACGAGACCGTGCGGGTCGCGATCATCGGCCTCGGCGGCAAGGGCACGCAGCACGTTGCCGAGTTCCTCAAGATCCCGGGCGTCCGCGTCGTGGCCGTGAGCGACGTGGATACAGCGCGTATCGAGCCGGCGCTCAAGCGCCTCGAAGGCAAGGCCAGGGGTGAGCAGGACCCCCGCCGCATCCTCGACGACAAGGACGTGGATGCCGTGGTCATCGCCACGCCCAACCACTGGCACACCCTGCTCACCGTCCTGGCCTGCCAGGCGGGGAAGGACGTCTATGTCGAGAAGCCGATCAGCCACTGCATCTGGGAGGGCCGTAAGGCCGTCGAGGCCGCCCGCAAGTACAAGCGCATCGTCCAGAGCGGCACCCAGCAGCGCTCCGACCCCGGCGTCATCGCGGCCGCCGCCGACCTCCAGAAGGGCGTCTACGGCAAGGTCCAGTGGGTCCACTCCATGTGGTATCGCCACCGCAAGCCGATCGGCAAGATCACCAAGCCCACGCCCATCCCGCCGACGGTCAACTACGATCTCTACTGCGGCCCCGCGCCCAAGACCCCGCTCAGGCGGGCAAGGCTCCACTACGACTGGCACTGGTTCTGGGCCTTCGGCAACGGCGACATGGGCAACCTCATGCCCCATCTCACCGACGACGTCCGCCACCTGCTCGCCTGGGACGACGTGCCGACCCGCGTGATGAGCGTCGGCGGGCGCTTCGGCTGGGACGACGACGGGGAGACGCCGAACACCCACTGGGCGCTGATGCTTCGCGGCGGCCTGCCCGTGATCATCGAGTTCCGCGACCTGCCCTTCTCGACGAAGCGGGGCGCCATCTCCGTCTACCGCCGCTTCGGCAAGAGCTTCCGCTTCACCAACCTCGTGAAGTGCGAGGGCGGGGTCGTCGCCGTCACCCGCGGCGGCGGCTGGGCCTACGACAACGAGGGCAAGAAGGTCAAGCGCTACGACGGCGACGGCGGACGCGGCCACACCGCCAACTTCATCAAGGCCGTCCGCTCCCGCAAGGTGTCCGACCTCGCCGCCGACATCGAGCTCGGCCACTACTGCGCCATCATGTGCCACCAGGCCAACATCTCCCACCGCGTCGGCGCCAAGGCCGGCATCGGCCAGGTCCGCGACCGCGTGAAGGGCTATGAGGAGGCCCTCGAGACACTCAACCAGATGGTCAAGCACCTCGGTGCCAACGAGATCGACCTGGCCAAGGAGAAGCCCACCCTCGGGCCCTGGCTGACCTACGATTTCAAGGCCGAGCGCTTCACCGGCGAGCACGCCGCAGCGGCCAACAAGCTGGTCAAGGACACCTACCGCGCGCCCTACGTCGTGCCCGAGACCGTGTGAGGACGGTACATCGCGGCCTTCGGCCGCAACCAAAGTCGGCAGCCGACTTCGCCCGCCGAAGCGGGGCTACGTCGCCCTCGCGAAGCGGGGTCGGCAGGAGGCAGCTTGCCCGACGAAGCCTTAGCAAAGGCGGGTCGGCAGTGACCAGCGAAGGGCGTCTTCATCGTCCTCGTCCTCGGCGTCGTCACGCGGGGGCCCCGCAGCCACCCTCCCTTCCCCCGCCGAAGCGGCGGAGGGCTGCCCCCCACGTGCCTCCGCCGACTGGGAGACTCCCCGACGCGGCCCCCAGGGCGCAGGGCAGGAGCAACGCCAGGCGCCTCGCGTCCTCAACTGTCCGACCGAGCCGCAGCACTGCGAAGGCGAGGGGTTTCGCCAGCCGCACGGGGAACCGCCCGACGATGACATTCCCTTCGCAGAACGCTGGCCGAAGGCGACTGCGGCGGCCGGGGAAGCCCGACGGCCCGCGGGCCAGTCCTGCACCGTCACCAGCAATGGGACCCTCGCGCGCCAGGCAAGGCAGCGGCGTCGGGCGAAGCCCGCCGCGGTCGATTGTGGAGAGGACTGAGGGAAGTCGTCTGGCGCAGGGTAAGGGCCGCGACAGCGCCACGAATCGCCAGCAGGCGACATGGCTAACCGGTGAGAGCAAGTGGTCTGAGCGGTGGAGAAGACAACACCGGCCGGCAGGTCCGTGTCGCTCCCAGCATACCCGAGACAGGAAAGGACACCTTGGCATGCGCATCCTGATCCTGGTGACCGCCCTCGCCGCCACCGCAGCGGCAGGGAGCATCCCCGAAGCCGCTGGCGTGCAGGGCGGCCTGATTGTCCACCTCGGCTGCGGCGACGGCAGGACGACGGCCGCGCTCCGCGTCAACGAGCGCTTCATCGTCCAGGGCCTCGACACGGACCCTGCGGCCGTCCAGGCCGCGCGCGAGCATATCCACAGCCTCAGCCTCTACGGCCCCGTGACGGCCAACACCTTCGACGGCAGGCATCTGCCCTACGTCGAGAACTTCGTGAACCTCGTCGTCGCCGAGCGGCTGGGCGCCGTGCCGATGGCTGAGGTGATGCGCGTGCTGGCGCCCAACGGCGTGGCGCTCGTCGGCGGGAAGAAGACGGTGAAGCCGTGGCCGAAAGCGATCGACGAGTGGACACACTTCCTCCACGGCCCGGACAACAACGCCGTGGCCCGCGACACGCGGGTGGACATCCCGAGGTCGATCCAGTGGGTCGCCGAGCCGCGCTGGGGCAGGAGCCACGAGGAGCTGGCCAGCATGAGCGCGGCCGTCACCGCGAAGGGCCGCATCTACTACATCGTGGACGAGGCGCCCCTTGCCTCGCTGCGCTTCCTGAGCGACTGGAAGCTCGTGGCCCGCGACGCCTTCAACGGCACGCTGCTGTGGAAGCGGCCCATCGCGCAGTGGACCGACCACCTCCGCCACTTCCGCGCCGGCCCCGCCCACCTGCCGCGCCGGCTCGTCGCCGTCGGCGACACCGTGTTTGTGACCGACGGCCTCGCCGGCCCCGTCCTCGCACTCGGCGGCGCCACCGGCGAGACGCTCCGCACGTACGAAGGCACCGAGCGGACCGAGGAGATCATCGCCAGCGACGGCGTCCTCTACCTCGTCGTCGGCACCTCCGAGGCCCACCGCCGCGGCGGCGGCCTCCACGCCCGTGGCGAGCCGGACCCCACCGACTTCCGCTTCCTCACCGCCGTCGCCGCCGACACGGGCAAGACGCTCTGGAAGAAAGACCTCTCGAAGGAGAACATCCTGCCCCTCTCGCTCGCCGTCCGCGGCCAGCGGGTCTACTTCCAGACCACCGCCGCCATGGTCTGCCTCGACGCGAAGTCGGGCGACGAGGCCTGGCGCACCCCGCGCCAGACACCGCAGCGCCGCATGAGCTTCTCCGCACCCACCCTCGTCGCCACCGACGACGTCGTCCTCTGCGCCGACCGCGACACGGGGAAGGGCGAGGAGGGCAAGCCGTCCGACGGTACCATCGAGTGGGGCGTCCACGGCTGGAACGAGAAGGGCTTCGCCCGCAGGACCTCCAGCACCCTCCGGGCCTACGACGCCAGGACCGGCAGGGAGCTCTGGGCGACCAAGTGCCGCGAGGGCTACAACTCGCCCACCGACGTCTTCGTCATCGGCGGCATCGTGTGGGTCGGCCCGGGCTTCCAGGGCCTCGACCTCAAGACGGGCAAGCCGGTCAGGAAGATCGACACCAAGGCGCCCCGCGTCGGCATGGCCCACCACCGCTGCTACCGCGACAAGGCCACCGAGCGATTCATCCTCACCGGCAAGAGCGGCGTCGAGGTCCTCAGCATCGAGAAGGGCAAGTGGCTGAGCAACAATAGCTGGATCCGCGGCACCTGCCAGTATGGGATCATCCCGGCCAACGGCCTCATCTACGCGCCGCCCGACGCCTGCGGATGCTTCCTCACGGTGAAGGTGCCCGGCTTCTACGCCGCGGCGCCCCAGCGCGGCAAGACAGGCGCCATGCCCTTCCCCGACCAGCCCGTCCTCGAAAAAGGCCCCGCCTACGGGCAAATCGGCAATCGGCAATCGGCAATCGGCAATCCACAAGACTGGCCCATGTACCGCTGCGACCCCCTCCGAAGCGGCCGCACGTCGTCCGCGATCCCTGAGGCCGTCACCGAGAAGTGGTCCGCCGAGGTCGGCGGCCGGCTCACCCAGCCGGCCGTGGTGGACGGCAGGGTCTTCGTCGCGTCCATCGACGCCCACACCCTCCACGCCCTCTCCGCGGACGACGGCAAGGAGCTCTGGCGCGTCACCGCCGGCGGCCGGATCGACAGCACGCCCACCTGGCACAAGGGGATGGTGATCTTCGGGTCCGCCGACGGGTGGGTCTACGCCGTGGGCGCCGCCGACGGCGCCCTGGTCTGGCGATTCCGCGCCGCGCCGCAGGACAGGCAGGTCAGCGTCTACGGCCAGCTCGAATCCATCTGGCCAGTCCACGGAGCCGTCCTCGTCCAGAACGGCACCCTCTACGCCACCGCCGGCCGCACCTCCTACACCGACGGCGGCATCGTCCTCTACCGCCTCGACCCCGCCACCGGCAAGCAGCTCTCCAGATCCGTCCTCTATCACCTCGACCCCGCCACCGGCAGGCAGCTCACCACCGAGGCCCGCTTCAACATGGAGGGCACGGGCTCCGACATCCTGTCCGGCGACGGCGAGATGGTCTACCTCAAGTACTTCGGCTTCGACCGCGACGGCAAGCGGGCCAAGGCCACCCGGCCCCATCTCTACGCCATCACCGGCCTGCTGGGCGAGGAGTGGTTCGTCAGGTCCTACTGGGTCATCGCCGCGGGGATGCCCGGCGCAGGATGGGGCGGATGGGCGAACGCCGCCAACCAGAACCCCTTCGGCCGCATCCTGTGCTTCACCGACGATGCGGTCTACGGCTACGGCCGCCAGAGGGTGCAGGGCGGGCCGGTCGGCCACCGAGCCGACGCCTACCACCTGTTCGCCATGGACCCCAAGGCCGTCAGGACGACGCCGGGCAGGAGGGGCAAGAAGCAGACCGCGAGGGGCAAGCTCCTCTGGTCGAAGCCCGATTCCCTGATCGTTCGCGCCATGGTACTGGGCCGCGACCGCCTCGCCATCGCGGGCCCACCCGACCTCGGGAAGAAGAAGGCCGGCCTGCTCGCCTTCCAGAACGAGCCCGAGGCCCTCGCCGGCTTCCGGGGCGAGAAAGGCATCCTCCTGCGGATCGTCGCCGCCTCCGACGGCAGGACCCTCTCCGAGAGCCCCCTGCCGGCCATGCCCGTCCTCGACGGCCTGGCCGCCGCCGCCGGCCGCCTCTACCTCTCCACCCAGGACGGCCGCGTGCGCTGCCTTGCGGGCAAGTAGCGGCCCGAGCCCGACAACGCTACTTCCTTCGCGTCTTCCATTCCATGCTATTGGCTTGTCCGCGCCAGCTCGACGACCTCCTTTGCCCTGCCGAGCACCTTGCGGAAGCCCTCTACGTAGAGCTCCATCAGCGCCATCGTGTTCGGCGGGTAGACGCCGCCGAGGTAGCTGTGGCTGGCGATGAAGTCGAGGGTCCTCGGATAGTCCTCGCCGCGATACTCGACCTCGCGGCCCCAGCGGCAGGTCCAGGGGCAGCCCTTGCCGTAGCCGACGCGCTTGAGGAAGACGTCCTGGCCGGGGACGGGGCGGGTCTGCCACTGGCCGAGGCCGATGCCCTCGGCGCGCAGGGCGGCGATGACGGCGCCCTTGTAGTCCGCCATCGGCACGTCGTCGAGACCGACCTGCTCGGGGTGGAAGGCGACGACGTAGCTGAAGTAGCAGGGCTCGCGCTCCGGCGGGGTGGCGGGAGGCTCGACGCCGGGGATGGCGGCGAGCTGCTCGGTGAGGAAGGCGGCGAACTCGCGCCGCGTCGCGTTGTTCTCGTCGAGGCGGCGGAGCTGGCTGCGGCAGAAGGCGTTGGTCCATTCGAGCGAGCGGTACATCCAGCCGAGGCTGAAGGCGTTGTACTCGCGGGTCTGGTCGGGGAGGACGACCTCGCCGAACTCGCGCATCCGCGAGGCGATGGCATGCCAGTCGTCGCGGTCGGTGGTGTAGAGGCCGCCCTCGCCGCTGGAGAGATTCTTCGAGCGGTTGGTCGAGAAGGCGGTGCCGTCGGCGATGGTCCCCGTCTTGCGGCCCTTATAGGTCGCGCCGTGGGCCTGGCAGGAGTCGGCGATCGTGATCAGGCCGTGTTTCGCGGCGATCTCGAGGATGGGATCCCAGTCGCAGGGCATCCCGTGGATGTCCACGGGCAGGATGGCCTTGGTGTGGTCGGTGATGGCGGCCTCGATGAGCGCGGGGTCCATCGTGTAGGTCACCGGGTCGATATCGACGAAGATGGGGATGGCGTTCTGATGGAGGATGGCGGCGGCGGTGGACCAGTAGGTGAATGCCGATGTGATGACCTCGTCGCCCGGCCCGATGCCCGCGGCGGCGAGGGCCATGTGGATGGCGGAGGTCCCGCTGTTGGTCACGAGGGCGTACTTGCATCCGCAGTAGTCGGCCCACTCGGTCTGAAGCGCCAGGGCGTTGGGTGCGGAAGTGCCGTGGAGGTGGCCGCTGTCGAAGACGGCGAGGACGGCGTCCTTGTCCTCCTGGGTGATGGGCGGCCAGCTCTTCACCATCCCCTCGGGCACGGTCCTCGGCCCGCCCTGGATCGCCAGCTCGTCGGCCATGG
>CAZDNN010000254.1:0-8763 GCA_964506385.1 uncultured Planctomycetota bacterium | reverse complement strand
CTAGTGTGCCCAGCCCGAGTTTTCCTCTTGGGTTGCGGCCACGGGCCGCGTTAGGTAACCGGCGCTCGGGGAACAGATGCCGCGGGCGCCGCGTCTAACTGAATAGAGGACCATGATCCAGAGTCGCTCGAACCTGTGCTGCTTGTCCCGCGTGCTCCTCCTCCTCGGGCTCGCCGCCGGGCTGTTGCGCGCGGGGACGGTGGCGCCGCTGGCGCAGATCGAGTTGGGGGAGGACACGCGGCGCGCCGCCATCGATGGGCTGCGCTACCTGGCAAGGTCGCAGAACCGCGACGGCTCGTGGTCGGGCGGGAGCAGCCCAGGGCGGAACGTGGGGGTCACGGGTCTGGCGGTGATGGCTTTTATGGCGCACGGGGACCAGCCGGGCCGCGGGGAGTTCGGCGAGAATCTCGATCGCGGGCTCGACTTCATCCTGGCGAGCGTGCGCCGCGACGGCTACATCGCCTCGGGCAGCGTCTCGCGCATGTACGAGCACGGCTTCGCCACCCTGGCGCTCGCGCAGGCCTACGGAATGTCCCGCCGGCAGGATATGGGGGACAAGCTGCGCCTGGCGACTGCGCTGATCCAGCGCGCGCAGAAACGGGTGGACGGCGGCTGGCGCTACGACCCCACGCCTGTGGGCGACAGCGACATCTCGGTGACCGTCTGCCAGGTCATGGCCCTGCGCGCTGCCCGCAACGTCGGGATCAAGGTGCCCAAGGAGGTCATAGATCGAGCCGTCAGGTACGTGAAGGACAGTTGCCTCGCCGATGGCTCCTTCTCCTACATGCTCAGCAGGCGATCGAGCGGCTCCTACGCGCTGCTTTCCTCGGGTCTCAACTGCCTCTACGGCGCCGGCGAGTACGACTGCCCGGAGATCAAGCGCGCGCTCAAGCGGTTTGAGGCTCAGACGCCCCGCCACATCTCCCGCCGTGGGCCGGTCAGCCACTACTACTTCTACGCGCAGTACTACGCGGCCCAGGCCGCGTTCCACGCCGGCGGCGAGTACTGGGCCATGTACTACCCCGCCGTGTGCAGGGAGCTGGTCCGGGCCCAGTCTTCCACTGGGAGCTGGCAGAGCAACTTCGGCAACGCTTACGCCACGGCCATGGGCTGCCTGGTGCTTCAGATGCCCTACAACTACCTGCCGATCTTCCGGCGGCTGGGCACCGACGAGATCCGCGCCCAGAAGGCCGAGGAGGCCGGGGAGAGCGAGGAGGGCCGCGATGCCCCCGAGTGAGCTCCAGCGCAAGCTCCGCTGCCTGCGGGGCCACCTGCGCCGGCTCATCCTGCTCGCCGGCGCGAGCCGTGTGGTGGTGGCGCTCGTCGCCGTGCTTGGCGTGAGCCTGCTGCTCGACTGGGCCGCGAAGCTCGAAACGCCGGGCCGGGTCGTCCTGCTCGCTGGGGCGTGCCTGGCCGTGCTCTACGCGCTGTGGCGGTGCCTCGTCGTGCCTCTGCGGGTCGGCCTGGGCGATGAGGCGCTGGCGCTGGCGGTCGAGCGCCGCTTCCCAGGCCTCCAGGACCGCCTCATCTCCACCGTCCAGTTCACCCGGCAGGAGGAGGTGGAGCCGCTGTCTCAGGACATGGCGAACGCGACGACGTGGGACACGGTGGCGGCGGCGCGGGGCCTGGACTTCGGCGAGGTGGCGACGGCTAAGCCGACGGCCCTGTGGGCTACAGGAGCGGGCCTGCTGCTCGTCGCGGCATCGCTCTACACGATGGTCTTCCCCACCACTGCCGCCATCTTTGCCAGCCGCTTCTTCGACCCCTTCAGCACGGTCGAGTGGCCGCGGCGGACGCAGTTGACCGTGCTGGCCTACGACAAGGACAACCACCCGCTGGTGCCCGAGGGCGGCCGCATCTTCGTGCCCAAGGGCGAGGACCTGCTGCTGGCGGTCCGCGCGGCGAGGCATTCTGGCAAGATCTGGCATCCGCCGCGGCGGGTCACCATCCGCTACCACTTCGCCGCCGGCGGACGGGGCCGCCGCAACGTGCCCATGGCCGACACCGCGACCTACCGCACTGCGTTCCCCACCGTCACCGAGACGTTCACCTTTGACGTCGTCGGCGACGACGCCGTGACCCGGCCTTTCACGGTGCAGGTGCGCACCCGCCCGCGGGTCGAGGATATCCGCGTGGCGCTCCGCGCGCCCGACTACACGGGCGAGCCCGAGCGCATCCTGCCCGACGGCCGCGGCGGCATCACCGCCCTTGCCGGCACCGTCGCCACCGTGACTGTGAGCACGAACAAGGACATCGCCCGCGACCCCGGCAGCGCCCGTATCGTCGTGGACGGTCAGCCTGTGGCCGAGATGAGCTTCGTCGGCGACGGCGACCGCCGCCTGCGCGGGTCCTTCGTCCTGCGGGCCGAGCAGAAGCAGTATGCCATTGCCCTGCTCGACACCGTGGGGCTCACCAACTCGTCCTACGCCACCTACCGCCTCGACGTGCGGCCCGACCGCGCCCCCGCCGTCCAGCTCCCGAAGCCCGGCGCCAGCAAGAAGGTCACACCCAATGCCCTCGTGCCCGTCGAGATGAAGGGCGAGGACGACTACGGCTGCACCGCCGCCCGCTTCATCTATCGGCGGGGCGAGGAGGGCGAGCCCGTCGCCTACAACTTCCCGAAGCCAGATCAGCCGGCCAAGACGCTCGAGTACAGCCACGAGTGGGACCTGACGGCCCTTGCCGTCAAGGAGCGCGAGGTGCTGCTCGTCCACGTCGAGGTCGAGGACGCATATCGCGAGACCCGCGACGGGAAGGCCCTCGGCCCAAACGTGGGCAAGAGCCCCGTCTACCGGCTGACGGTCATCAGCGAAGCGGAGATGGCCTCGCTGCTCCAGCGGCGCCAGCAGGAGATCAAGCAGCACCTGCGGAAGCTCGTCGAGCGCCAGCAGGCGGCGAGCGCCGGCACCGAGCGCCTCGCCGCCGAGGAGGCCGAGCCCGAGCGCCGCCAGCTCAAGCTCTCCGAGCGCGAGCAGCGCAAGATCGCCGCCTCCGCCGACGGCCTCGCAGGCCAGCTCAGGGACGTCCTGGCGGACATGGGGAACAACAAGGTGGGGAACCTCGCGGAGCGGCGGCGCGCCGAGGAGCTCGCCAAGGCTCTCGACCAGGCGGCGGGGAAGGACATGCCCGAGGCTGCCCGCCAGATCGGCGACGCCGCCCAGGCCGACCAGCGTCCCGAGCAGCGCAAGCGCCTTGCCGGGGCCGCCGCGAGCCAGAGGCAGATCGCCGACGACCTGCGCGCCGCACTCGCCCGCTTCGACCAGTGGCAGGACGTCGATGAGCTGCTCCGCGATGCCTCCGAACTGCTGATGGCTCAGAAGAAGCTCAACGAGCAGACCGCCGACCTCGGCCGCAAGCTGCTCGGCAAGGCCGCCGACAAGCTCACCCCCGCCGAGAAGGGCGCCGCACGCAGCCTCGCCCGCGCCCAGCAGGGCGCCCGCGACCGCATGCAGGCGCTCGAATCGAAGATGGCCGACGTCGCGACCAAGCTCCAGGCCAAGGACCCCGCCGCCGCCAAGATCGTCCAGCAGGCGCTCTCACAAGCCACGTCCGACCAGATCCGAGGCAAGATGGATGAGGCGGCGGACCGCATCCAGCAGGCGCGCCCCGCCTCGGCGCTCGGCCAGCAGGCCCAGGCCACCGAGGCGCTCACGCGGCTCGTCGAGACCCTCAGCCGAGCCCGAAGCCCCTACCTCGCACGCGACATCCGCGAGCTTCAGAAGCAACTCGAAGGCCAGATGCGCGAGGTCGCAGAGCTGCTCAAGCGCCAGCGGCGCCACCTCCTCGAAACCGGCGTCGCCAATCTCCGCCGGCAGCTCAAGCAGCTCACCAGGCAGCAGGCCGCGACCCAGGCCGCGACCGCGAAGGCCCCCAATGCAGACGGCCTCAAGCAGCAGGCCGCGGACCAGGAGGGCCACGCCCAGGAGGCCAAAGACCTCGGCCGACAGCTCGAACGCCTCGCCCGCGACGCCGACGAGGAGCGGAAGCGCTCCCTCACCAAGGCCGGCGAGTCCCTCGAGCAAGCCGAGCAGCACATGGCCCAGGCCGCCTCCTCACTCGGCAAGGCCGAGCAGGCCAGCGCCAGCCAGTCGAAAGCCGCGGCCTCCAAGGCCCAAGAGGGGGCGATGCAGAAGCTGGCGGAGGCCGAGAGGCAGCTCGAGCAGCTCCAGAAGATGCTCGCCGAGAAGAAGGGCGAGGCCGAGCGGCTGGCCGACCGCGCGAAAGAACAGGGCGAGACCGCCAAGGACACGAAGCAGAGCGCCAAGGGCATGCACAAGACGGCCGAGCAGGCCAGGAAGACCTTCCCGACCACCGCCCAGTCCGTCGAGCAGGCCAGCCGCAACGCCGAGCAGGCCGGCGAGTCGATGGAGCAGGCCGAGAAGGGCCTCCAGCAGGCCTCCCAGAAGCCCGAGCAGTCGGCCCCCCAGCAGCAGAAAGCCCAGGGCGAGCAGCAGGAGGCCGTCGAGGACCTCGAGCGCGCCCGCGAGCAGCTCGCCAAGGCACACGAGGAGCTCGACCTGCGGCGGCGCGTCCAGAAGCTCTTCGAGCTTCAGAAGGCCCTCACCGAGATGCTCCCGAAGCAGGTCGCCGTCCGCGAGAGCACGGCGAAGCTCGACAGGGCGTCCGAGGGCGGCCGCAAGCCATTCGACCACGCGCAGACCCTCCGACTCGGCGAGCTCGCCGACGCCGAGGGCAAGCTCCTCGCCGACGCCAGGCGCATCATCGCCGAGCTCGAGAAGGAGCAGGCGCCCGTCTTCCTCTATGTCATGCGAGACACCGAGAGGCTCATGGCCGAGGTCCAGCAGCGCCTGCTCGACCAGAAGCCCGACTGGATGACCCAGGAGGCCGAGCGCGACGCCGAACGCAACATCATGGAGCTGCTCGCCGCCCTCAAGAGCGAGGCCGAGCGCCTCGCCAGGAAGCAGGGGCAGCAACAGGGCGGCGGAGGAGGGCAGGGCGGCGGCAAGCCCCAGCCCCTCGTCGCTCCCTATCACCAGCTCAAGCAGCTCAAGAACCTCCAGCTCAGGGTCAACGAGCAGACCCGCTCCGTCGAGATCGACCGCACCACGCGCCGCCGACTCAACCCCAGGCTCCTCAAGCGCCGCGCCGAGCGCCTCGCCGCCAGGCAGGCCGAGATCGGGAAGCTCAGCCGCGAGTTCGGCAAGGCCCTCGAGGAGCGAAACACCCAGGAATCCATGCAGCCGCAATAGGCAGGGACGACGCTATGAAGACCCGCTGGCTTCTTATCCTCCTGCTCGCCCTCCCGTCGCTCGCGACGGCCAAGGACGAGCTGATCCCCACCAGGCGCAAGACACGCGACCGGCAGGAGGGGCCGCCGAACCCCCTCTACGAGGTCGCCTCCGATATGGAGGCCGTGGCCCGGCGCATCCGCGTCGAGAAGACCGACGATACGACCCAGGACCGCCAGAAGGCGATCGTCGAGAAGCTCGACCAGCTCATCGAGGCGGCCCGACAGCAGTCCCAGCAGCCCCCCAAGTCCAACCAGAACCAGGAGAAGAAGCGGCGGCAGCAGCAGCCGAAACAGCAGCCCAAGCCCGACCAGGCCCAACAGCGGAAGAAGGAGCAGGAGAAGAAGCAGGCGGCCGAGAAGAAGGAGCAGCAGGCCCAGCGTCCTGGCTTCGGCCCTGGTGGCAAGGACGGCGCGAAGGGCGATCTGCACACCGACGCCGAGGAATGGGGCAACCTGCCACCCGCGATCCGCGAGCAGCTCCTCAACGTCCAGGGCGAGGGCTTCCCCCTCAAGTACCGCGAGCTGCTGCGCCGCTACTACCGCGAGCTCGCCAAGCCGCGAGACTGATTCCCCCCCGCCGGCGCCAGCCTGGGAGGGCGAGGCTCCTGCCGAGCCGTCCCCATCGCGCGCGCCCCGCACCATGAGCGGCTCGGCAGGAGCCTCGCCCTCCCATCACCATTGCGTCGGGCCGTCCCTGTGCTTCCTCTTGGGGAGGGACGCGCGTGTGTGCGCGCGCGGGGCGGGTGGCTACTTGCCGAGGACGAGGCGGTTGTGGCGGGTGGGGTCTATGGTGATGCGCTCGGTGGGGCGGTCGCCGTTGCTGAGGACGGCGCGGACGACGTAGTCGCCGGCCGACGGGACGCCGAAGAAGGCTTCGCGGGATGTCTGGCGGTTGTATCCCTCGACGCGGCAGACCTGCTGCATGCCGACGATCTGGTCGGGCGGGCGGACGAGGTAGACCTTGGCGCCGATGGCGCCCTTCGACGGGCGGATGGCGACGCTGAGGTAGAAGCGGTTTCGGCCCGTTGCGTAGGGGTTGACGAGGAGCTGGCTGCGGCCGCTCTCGCGGAGGACGAGCATGTCGAGGTCACCGTCGCGGTCGAGGTCGCCGAAGGCCACGAAGTTGGTCTTCTCGCTCTTCTCGCCCGTGACGCCGAACTCCTCGGCCTTGTCCACGAAGACGTGGTTGCCCTTCTGGATGTAGAGGCGGTTGCGCTCCTGGTCGTTGCAGACGAAGAGGTCGAGGAGGCCGTCGTTGTTGACGTCGGCCCAGGTGGCCCAGAGGCTGCGGGCCTCGTCGGTGGCCATGGGGCCGGCGGTGTGCATGGCATCGATGAAGCGGCCTGTGCCGTCGTTGCGATAGAGGAGGTTGCGGCCTGTCTGAGGCACGAAGACATCCATGTCGCCGTCATTGTCGTAGTCGGCGCACGCGGGCATGATGAGGGGGCTGTTGTTGGGCTGGACGAAGGTCTTGAAGGTCAGGCTGCTCTTAGCGTGGTAGGAGAAGCCGCGGCCGCCGCGGTTGAGGAACACCATGCCGGTGTCGGCGACCATGATGAAGTCGGCTCGGCGGTCGTTGTCGGCGTCGGCGATCACATATTGCGGGTATGCCTTAGTGTTGAGGTAGTCGGGCAGCTCGCACTTGTCGCCCTGGCGGCGGGCGAAGCCGACGCGGAAGGTGGCGTCGCGGTAAGCGAAGTGGCCGGGGGCTGAGAGGAACAGCGCGAGGGTCTCGACCTGGCCCGAGCAGAACTGGGCGAGGATGTCGGGGCGACCGTCACCATTGGCGTCGAGGACCGCGATGTTGCCGAAGCCGAAGCCGCCGAAGCCCGGCATCTTGGCCAGCAGCGGCGAGAGCGAGAGCTGGGGATGGAGCTTGAAGAGCGTGGGGTCGGCCTTCCCGAGGTTCTCGTAGATCGACAGTTTCCTGAAGTCGCGGCGGCGGGCCCCCGCGCGCTTCTCCCACAGGCTGCGGCAGACGACATCGAGGTCGCCGTCGCCGTCGAGGTCGGCCCAGCAGATGGGCTCCTCGACGGTGTCGATGCCGCAGTAGGCCGTGGCGTCCTTGAAGACGAGGGTGTCGGAGCCCGGTTCGGTGCGGTTGAGGAGGACGGGGATGCGGGGGTCGGTCTTGCCGCGGCAGTCGAGGGCGACGTCGAGGCGGCCGTCGTTGTCGATGTCCATGAGCCAGCCGCCGACGATGCGGTGGGCTTTGAATGCCTTGGCGAGGTCGCCGCAGCGGTCGGTGGCGTCGATGAAGGGGCGGATGGTCTCGTCCTCGCGGCGCAGCTCGGCGAGCGCGGTGGCGCAGCGTCCTACGACCTCGTTGACGGCCGGGCGGTTCTGCTCGACGAAGGCCGTGTCGCCGAAGTCCTTGAGGAGCTTGGTGACCGCGGCCTGAGCGGCCTCCCACTGCTTGTCGTCGGCGAGCTTGCGTGCCGCGGCCAGGGCCTCGGCGGCCTCGCCCTCGCGGCCGATGGCGCTCACCCAATCTGCGAGCTGAAGCACGTGCTTCGCGGCGTCGCTGGTCGTCTCGGCGAGCTTCTCGCGGGCGTAGGCGGGGTTGCCGCGATAGAGCTCGAGGAGGGGGAGCGCCTCGGGGCTGGGCGCGCAGCCCAGCTCCTCGATGTCCACCGCGAGGAGCTCTCGGACGGGGAAGCTCTCGCGGCCGATCTTCGGGTAGACCACGCCGTTGTCGATCCTGTCGATCGTGCGGCCGATGCCCTTGATGCGGGTCCGCGTGCCTTCCCGTGCCCGCTTGCGGAGCTCGGCCTCGACGGCGTCGAAGAGCTGGGCGATGGTGGCGAGGTCGTGGCGGGCCTGTTCCAGGTAGCCGCTGAGGAACTCGTTGCCGCCGGCCTTGGCGGGGTCGAGGAGTGCTTTGGCCTGGCCGATGTCTCCTGCCCCGACGGCCTTGCCGGCTTCGACGATGAGCTTGGCGACGGTGCGCTGGGCCTCGCGCTGGCGTTGCTGGGTCTCGAGGGTCTCGATGCGGGCGAGCGCGGCCGCGCTGGCCTTGGATGCCCCCTCGAGGCCGAGCTTCGCGAGGTCGCCGAAGACTTGCTTCGCCTCGGCGAGGTCGCCCTGGCGGATCAGCTCCTCGCCGCGGGCCGTCTGCTGCTCGATGTAGTCGGCGGCCGCGGTCCGCACGTCCTGTGCGAGCGCAGCGATCAACTCTTCGATCTTGGTGGTTTTCTCTTTGAAGGGCGGCTTGTCGAGGGCGGCGAGGGCGGCGGCGAAGCGGCGCTCGCGGAGGTGCTCGGCGATGGCCGCCGTGAAGTCCTCCTCGGCCTTCCAGCGCGCCTTGAGGCCGGCGAGACGGGCCTTCGCCGTCGTGACGGCTTTGGTTCCAGCGTAGTCGAGGATGAAGTCCTGGAACCGCTCTGCGATGCGCTCGCGGTCCTCGTCTGCCGCGGCGAGGGCCAGGAGCTCGGCGAGGACGGCGTCGGCCTTCCTCGCCCGGACGACGGCGGCGTCGGTCTTGGGCTTGGGCCTGTCGGCGGTGCGGGGCT
>CAZDNN010000253.1:0-8785 GCA_964506385.1 uncultured Planctomycetota bacterium | reverse complement strand
ATCGGCCCGAAGACCCGCACGCAGTCCGAACGGACTTCTGCCACGGGCTGCTGGGGGCGGAGGATGCAGCGACGGATGACAGGTGGCGGGCAAGCTGGTATAGTGGTGTCCCGCATCAGTCCCCACACGAGGAGGGAGAGCCATGAAGGCCGGACGAATCGCCCGCGCAGCCGCGGTCGCCATTGTGGCGGCGGCTGCCGTCGCCCTGATCGCCGCCGCGCCGCAGGAGAAGCCGCCTGCGGCGACGGGGGTGGTGGATGCGTCGGAGTTCCAGACCCTTCAGGCCGCGTTCGATGCTGTCCTGTCGGGGAACGTCGTCGCCGACGTGTCGCGGGCGGAGCCAGGCAAGCACGCAGCATTGGACCTCGGCAACGCCGAGGCGGTATCAGGCCAGAACGCCGTCGAGCCGGCCAAGCAGTAGTTGAAGGAGAGAGCCTGATGGGTGGCAGCACCCGCCGGCAGTTCCTCGTGAGGGCAGGCGCCGCATCGGTCGGGGCGTTGGCTGCTGGCTGCGCCCCATCGGCCGACGGGCCGGCAGGGGGGCCGCCGAACATCGTCCTCATCCTCAGCGACGACCAGGGCTACGGCGACCTCGGCTGCTACGGCGCCCCGGACGCCAGGACGCCTGTGTGCGACCGCCTCGCCGCCGAGGGCGTCCGCTTCACCCACTACTACGCCAACGGCCCCGAATGCACGCCGACACGCACGGCGCTGATGACCGGCCGCTACCAGCAGCGCGCCGGCGGCCTCGAGTGCGCCATCGGGACGACCAACGTCGGGCGCTACGACGATGCCATCCGCCTCGCCGAGGCCCACGACCTCGGCCTGCCCGTCGAGCAGTCGGTGCTCCCCGGCGCGCTGAAGGACGCCGGCTACGCTGCGGCGGTCTACGGCAAATGGCATCTGGGCTATGAGCCGAAGTTCATGCCCCGCCGCCACGGCTGGGATCATTTCATGGGCATCCTCGGCGGCCACTGCGACTACTTCCACTACTGCGAGATCACCGGCGTCAAGACCCTCTACGAGAACGAGAAGCCTGTTACCGACGACCGCTACATGACTGACCTGATCACCGAGGAGTCCGTCAAGTTCCTCCGGCGGCAGAACGCGGACAGGCCTTTCTTCCTCTATGTCGCCTACACCGCGCCCCACAGCCCTTACCAGGGCCCCGACGACCGCAAGCCCGAGCGGGTGCCCGAGGCGGAGTGGAACAAGGGGACCCGCGAGGAGTACGTCGAGCTGGTCGAGCACATGGACAAGGGGATCGGGCAGATCCTCGCGGCCCTCGCCGAAGGCGGCTTCGCCGACGACACGGTGGTCATCTTCGCCAGCGACAACGGCGGGACCCGCCAGGCGCGTAACGCGCCCTTCTCAGGGCACAAGGGCACGACCTATGAGGGTGGCATCCGCGTGCCCTGCATCGTGCGGTGGCCCGGTGTGATCGCGCCTGGCACCGTCTGCGAGCAGGCCTGCGTGACCTTCGATCTGACGAAGTCCATCCTCCGCATCGCCGGCGCCCGCGAGCCGGCGCGCCGCCCGCTCGACGGCATCGATATCATCCAGCACGTCCAGGAGCAGCGCCCCGCCGTGCCCCGCACCCTCTTCTGGCGGGGGCGGCGCGGCCAGCGCACGTGGCGGGCCGTCCGCGACGGCCAGATGAAATACGTCTCAAGGCAGGACGGCGACGTGCTCCAGGAGTGGCTCTTCGACCTCGCCGCCGACCCGGCCGAGAAGAACGATCTGCTGGCAGCGCGACCCGACGAGGCGACGCGGCTTAAGGGCCTGCTCACCCGGTGGGAGAACGACGTCAGAGCCTCTCGATGAGTATCCCCCTCTGCCTTCCTCTCCCTTCGGGAGAGGGCCGGGGCGAGGGGCGAACAGAAGCGGACCCACCGCGCCAATGCCTGACGACACCACGTCCCGAGCGGCTCGATGGGGCGGCCCGGCGCTGATCGCCGCGGCGGCGGCAGCAATGCTCTGCTCGACGTGGGGCACGTGGCCAGACGTGCTGGTGGACTTCGGGCGCGAGCTCTACGTCCCCTGGCAGATCGTCGAGGGCAAAGCCCTCTACCGTGACATCGTGCACCTTCGCGGCCCGCTCTCCAGCTACGCCAATGCGGCGGCCTTCGCGCTGCTCGGCACGAGTCTGCGGACGATGGTCGCGTGCAACCTCGTGCTGCTCGCTGCGCTCGCGGCCATGCTCTATCGTCTGCTCGTAGAGATCGGCGGGCGGCTGGCCGCGACGCTGGCATGCTTGACGTTCGTCGGCCTCTTCGCGTTCGGGCAGCTCACGGTCTACGGCAACTACAACTTCGTGTGTCCGTACGCCGTGGAGATGACTCACGGGGTCGTCCTGTCGGTGGCGGCGCTCTTCTGTCTGATGCTCTACCTCCATCGGCCTCGGGTGCGGTATGTGGTGCTGGCCGGCCTGGCTACGGGGCTGACGTTCCTGACGAAGGCCGAGCCCTTCGTGGCCTGCGCGGCGGCGACGCTGCTGGGGTTCGGGCTCGCGTGTTGGGTCCGAGGAAGTGGGTGGGGGCGCGTGGGGCTCCTGGTCGGCACGGCGCTCGTGCCGCCGCTGGTGGCCTTCACGCTGCTGTGGACGGCGATGCCGGCGGGTCTGGCGCTGGCGGGGGTATTGGGGCAGTGGCCCTATCTGCTCCGCCCCGAGCTTCGGGGCCTGCGGTTCTACCAGGCAGGGAGCGGGATGGGCTCGCCTGGGCAGGGGGTGCTGCGCATGCTGGGCTGGACGGCGGCCTATGTCGCCGTGCTCGCGCCTCCTGGGATCCTGGGTCTCGTGCTGCGGCGACGGCTGCGCGTGCGTCCCGCGATCGCGGCGCTCGTGTCGGTGGCGACCGCGGCGCTGCTGGCGTACCACTGGCAGGCGATTCGGTGGCAGGACGCTGCCCGGCCGCTGCCCGTGGCGATGCTGGTGGCGGCTGCGCCGCTTGCCATCTGTCTATGGAAGCGGCGGCGGAGCCCCGAGGCGGCGCGGCAGGTGGTCCTGCGCCTCTCCTTCGTCGTCTTCGCCATGGCCCTGCTGCTCAAGATGCTGTTGAACGCCCGGGTCTATCACTACGGCTTCGCGCTGGCCATGCCCGGCACGCTGGTGCTCGTGGTCGCGCTGGCGGACTGGGTGCCGTCGGCGATCCGGCGGGCGGGGGGCTACGCGCCCGTCTTCCTGGCAGCGGTGGTAGGCATCTGGGTGGTGTGGGTGGCGGTGCACCTGCGGTTCAGCGCATCGTTCCTGGCGCGGAAGACGGTGACGGTGGGGAGCGGCGCCGACGCCTTCCTGGCCGACGGGCGCGGGGTATACGTCAACAGTGCGCTCGGCGCGCTGGCCGAGCGGGTCGAGCCCGGCGGCACGATCGCCGTGCTTCCCGACGGCGTGATGCTCAACTACCTGCTGCGGCGGGCCAATCCGACGCCGCACCCGGACGCAATGCCAGCCATCGTGGCCATGCACGGCGAGGAGCGGATGCTGGCCGCGTACCGCGCGAGCCCGCCCGACGTGGTGGTCCTGGTGCACAAGGACACGTCGGAGGGGGGCTACCGCTTCTTCGGCCGCGACTACGCGCGGGAGCTGTTCGCCTGGATCCAGTCGGAGTACCGCCCAGTGCTGACCGTCGGCGCGCCGCCGCTTCGGGACCATCGGTTTGGCATCCAGGTGCTCGAGCGCGTGGGGAGCGAGTGACGAATGAGCCTCGATGAGGGCGTGCTGCGGCGGGTAGTCGAGGCTCAGGGGCTGCGGCCCGAGCGCTTCGAGCGCATCTGCACCGGCAAGTTCAACGAGAGCTACTATGTCACGCTGGCGGACGGCGGCGAGGCGGTGCTGCGCATCGCGCCGCCGGACGACGCGGGGTTCCTCTTCTACGAGCGCGGGATGATGGCGCAGGAGCCGGGTCTCCATCGGCTCATCCGCGAGCGCACGTCGCTGCCGGTCGCCGAGATCCTCGCCTACGACACGTCGCGCGCGATCGTCGACCGCGACGTCCTGCTCATGGAGCGCCTTCCCGGCCGCGCGCTGTCCGATGTCTCGCTGCCAAGCGCGGCGGTGGGCCGCTCGATGGAGCAGACGGGGCGCTATCTCCGCGAGCTCTACGACGCTTGCCAGGCGCAGCAATACGGCTATCTCGGCGAGCACCACTGCATGGAGCCAGCCGACACGTGGGCCGAGGCCTTCCACAGGATGTGGGGCCTGCTCATCGACGACATCCGCCGCTGCGGGGCCTACTCCGCCGCCGAGGCCGAGCGGGTCACAGCCAGCCTCGACCCGCACCTGCACCTGTTCGACCGCGAGGTGCCGAGTCCTCTCCTGCATATGGACATCTGGGCGCAGAACATTCTGGTCGATGGCGAGGGGAACGTGACGGGCCTGGTGGACTGGGATCGCGCGCTGTGGGGCGACCCCGAGATCGAGTTTGCCGTCCTCGACTACTGCGGCATCTCGACCGCTGCCTTCTGGCGGGGCTTCGGCCGGCCCCGCGACGCCTCGCCCGAGGCCCGCGTCCGATGGGTCTTCTACACCCTCTACGAGCTTCAGAAGTACATCGTCATCCGCACCCTCCGTTCCCGTCGTCCGCGCGAGGCCATCCGCTACAAGGAGCGTGCCCTGGCCATGCTCGCGCGGCTGTAGCCTGTTGTCTTGCGAGCTACTGTGCGGTAGGATGGGGTCGTGCAATTGGGCAGGAGGGCCGTGATGAAGAGCGTGCTCTGGGCGTTGAGCGTTGCGGCGTTCGCCGTTGTGGCGGGCTGTGGGGGGAGGGAGCCGGCCCCCGCCGGCGGGAAAGGAGGGCAGGAGATGGGGCAGATCGAGATGACGAGCCCGGCCTTCAC
Organism: uncultured Planctomycetota bacterium; assembly: GCA_964506385.1. Lineage (GTDB taxonomy): Bacteria > Planctomycetota > PUPC01 > DSUN01 > DSUN01 > CAZDNN01. The sequence goes on along the minus strand of CAZDNN010000253.1, from coordinate 3,949 downwards.
GCAGGGGCAAGCGATCCCGAAGCGGTACTCGCGCTACGGCGATGACGTGTCGCCGCCCCTGGCCTGGAGCGGCATCCCGGACGGCACGAAAGAGATCGTTCTCATTTGCGACGACCCCGATGCGCCGGTGGGCACGTGGGTCCACTGGGTTGTCTACGGCATCCCGGCGACCAGCGCGGGCATGAAGGAGGGCGTTCCAAAGGACGCGACCCTCGCTGACGGGGCGAAGCAGGGGAAGAACTCCTGGGGCGAGATCGGCTACGGCGGGCCTCAGCCGCCGTCGGGCACCCATCGCTACGTCTTCAAGGTCTACGCGGTGGACAGCCCGACGGGCCTCACGCCGGGCGCCACGAAGCAGCAGGTCATCGCCGCCATTGACGGCCACGTGCTCGCCAGGGGCGAGCTCATGGGCACGTACGCCCGTTGAGCCTGCCACACCGACAAGGAGCTCACATGGCACGTCGGCGCTGGTCTCTACTCGTCTCCCTGCCGGCAATCTGGCTCGGGGCAGGGGTGGGACCTCGTGCGATGGGCGAGGGGCTCACCAACGCGGCGCTGCCGAAGTACGGCATGCGCGTGAGCCTGCACACCGGGCCGAAGTGCGGGAAAGACCGCCACACCCAGCCCGAGGATACCTTCGACGGCAACGCCCACTCGCGCTGCGTCGTCTGGGGCGAGCCGCCCTACAGCTTCACCATCGAGCTGCTCGACCGCCTGCCCGTCGCGAAGATGGCCTTCGCCCACTCCGACTACGCCAGCGAGGAGGCGCCGAAGGACCTCCGCATCGAGCTCGACGACGGCACGGCCCTCGACCACTCGCTCGAGGTCGAGCGGCCCGTTCGGCGGAGGCCAGCGTGGCAGGAGGTCGCCGTCGGCAAGGCCGCCAAGGTCATCAAGGTCACGATCCTGTCGAACCACCCTGGCAAGGTGAAGTGGGGCGGCCTCGCCGAGATCGCCGTCCTCACCTCGGCCGACCTCGACAAGATGCTCGCCATCCCAGGCTATGACCCCAAGGCGCCCGTCTTCGTCCGTCTGCCCGCGATCGAGACGACCGCGCCGGCGGAGGTGCACCTGCCGCCCGTCGTGCCGCCGGGCGAGCACCCCCGCTGCCTGCTGAGCAAGGCGGAGCTCGACGAGTTCAGGAAGGCTGCCACGACCGCCGAGCGCGCGAAGGACGCCTACAAGGCGCTCATCGCCAACGCCCAGGCCATGTGCTCAGCGGAGCTCGACTTCCCCGACCCCAAGGGCACCCCCGCCCAGCTCAAGGACCGCCGCTGCCCGATCGCGAAGCGGCACGCGCGCCTGTCCCGAGGCTGCGGCAGCCTCGCCATGGCCTATGCCCTGACCGGCGAGGCGAAGTACGCCCGCCGCGCGCGGGAGATCCTGCTGGGCTACGCCGAACGCTACGCGGCCTATCCCGAGCACAAGGGCGTCAACCGCAGCGACACGGGCAAGGTCATGGCCCAGCGGCTCAGCGAGGCGATGTGGCTCATCCCCCAGGCACACGCCTACGACCTCATCCGGGGCGGCGACGTGCTCTCCGATGCGGACAGGCAGCGTATCGAGGCGGGGCTGCTGCGCCCATGCGTCGCCTTCATCCGCCGCAAGGACCCCGCCCAGGAGGTGGCCGAGCGCACCCGCCGCCAGGCCGACTGGCGCACCGCCGACCCCGCGCCCGCGAGGGGCCGACGCATCGTCGGCAACTGGATGACCTTCTACGCCGCCGCCACCATGCTCGCCGGCGCGGCCATGGATGACCGCGACCTCATCGACCTCGCTGCCGCCGACGCCCGCTTCGCCATCGCCAACGGCATCGCCGAGGATGGCATGTGGGGCGAGGGCGCCATCGGCTACCAGCTCTTCGCGCTCCAGGCCCTCGTGCCCGTCTTCGAGGCCGCCGCGCGGCAGGGCATTGACCTGTGGGGCTACCAGGGCTCGCGGGTGAAGTCGCTCTTCGACACGCCGCTGCGCTACGCCTACCCCGACGGCACCGCGCCCGGCATCAACGACTCGGGGCGCGTCAAGCTCGGCAACTGGTCCACCATGGTCTACGACTACGCCTGGCTGCGCTGGCGCGACCCGCGCCACGCCGTGCTCGTCAACCAGTCGCCTCGACAGCTCCACGTCAGCGAGGGCGTCTACTACCCGACCCGCATCTACGGCACCCTCCCCGAGCCGAAGGCCGTCACCTATCCCAGCATGGTCTTCAAGAGCCTCGGCTACGCCATCCTGCGCAACGAGCGGCTCTACGCCTTGATGGACTACGGCCGCCACGGCGGCGTCCACGGCCATCTCGACAAGCTCAATCTCATCCTCTTCGCCGGCGACGAGCTCGGCGGCGAGCCCGTCATGCACCGCTACGAGGACGCCCTCCACGCCGAGTGGACCCGCCACACGGTCGCCCACAACACGATGGCGGTGGACGAGCGCTCCCAGGCGCCCTGCACAGGCAAGCTCCTGGTCTTCGAGGGCGCAGGCCCCATCCAGGTGATGCGCGCCGAGGCGGTCGAGGCCTACCCGGGCGTCCTGCTCGACCGCACGGTGGTCGTCACGCCGACGGCCGTCATCGATCTCTTCCACGGCCGCAGCCAGAAGCCGCACACCTGGGACCGCACCCTCCGCTTCCACGGCACCATCCCCGACCTCGACGCGGACAAGCTTGGCGACCCCCTCGGCACGCGCGACGGCTACCAGCATCTCAAGGTCGCGTCGCGCGTCCCTGCCGAGAAGCGCTCCGAGGTCCAGTGGAAGAGCCGCGTGGGCGAGCTATCGGTCTCGGTCGCCGGCGCCCCGGGCCAGGAGGCCATTCTCGCCGTCGGCCCTGACCGCGATCACATCGTCCTCCTGCGGCAGAAGGGTGCGCAGGCGAGCTTCGCCGCCGCCCTCCGGCTGGAGAAGTGGGGGAAGGCGGTCGAGGATGCCGCGCTCCGCGACACCGGTGACCCGGCCATAGTCGCCTTCGAGATGAAGCAAGGCGATGCGACGATCCGCGTCGTCGTGGCGCACCGTTCCGGCGAATGGAAGGCCCTCGGCTGGGCGAGCGACGCCCGCGTCCTCGTCGTCGTCGAGCGCGGAGGCCAGCTCAGCGTCCTGATGGCCGGCGGCACCAAGGCTGCCAAGGGCGACAAGGCCCTCCGCCTCCCCCAGCCCGGCAACTGCTTCAAGCGCGCTCTGTAAGGATGGGGTCAGCCCCTCTGCCCCTAGAACTCCCTCAGCAGGTCCAGCAGCTCCCGATCTAGTTCCTGTTGCGGAAAGTCCCGGTGGGGGAGGGCGAAGCTCCCGCTGAGCCGATTCAGGCGTCGAGACGCGGCTCGGCAGGAGCCTCGCCCTCCCATTCGACGGATCCGCAACAGGAACGATCTAGCGCATGGCCGTGCCAGTCCTCGTACTGGACGTCGGCGCGGGCGGAGTCGAGGATGCCGAAGGGGCCGCGGAAGCTCCAGAACGCGAGGCCGATGCCGTGCCCGGTCAGGATGTCGAGGACGTCGCGCAGCCACGCCAGCGTGGGAGGGCGGTTTGTGCGGGCATGGGCGCCTCCTTGTGCGCGGACCACTCATTCGCCGGGGAAGCCTTCGCTTCGCAGGCGGTCGCCGACGCGGCGGAGAACCTCGGTGTCCTCGGGGTCGAGGGAGCCGTCGGGAAGGGGGCCGGTGTTGAGGAGCAGGTTCCAGCCGCGCTCGCGGGCGTACGTGAGGGTCTCCCACACGTCGTCGGCCGTCTTGTGCTTGCCCTTGCCCTCGGCGAGGTAGCCCCAGGAGCGGGGGCACAGGGTCGTGCAGATCTCGCCGGGCCTGCCGCCGCTGTCCACGGCCTTGTGCTCGGGCGCCAGGAAGTCCTCGGTGCCGAGCAGGCCCTGCTTGTAGCTGACGAGGACGTAGGGGCAGAGGCTGTGGATGTGGTCGTAGAGCTCCTGGCAGCGGAAGCGCGAGCGGTCGCCGCTGAGCGGGAC
>CAZDNN010000252.1:0-8794 GCA_964506385.1 uncultured Planctomycetota bacterium | reverse complement strand
ACTGCACGGTGCAGAAGGATAGGATGGGCAGGATTCCCGTGGAGGTCATGTGTGCCATGGTGATGGGCCGCATGCCGCGCTCGTTCATGTAGACGAAGGTGCGCCTGACCAACTCGCGGAGGCCCCAGATGCCGTTCGAGGGTATTGTGGAACCGTCCTCGCGGCGGTAGGCGGCGGTCATCGCCGTGTTGTAGGACGCGCGGAGGTACATGTTGTCCCAGTAGACGCCCTGGTTGCCAGCGACATCGAAGCTCTTGCCGTACCACCACAGCGTGTGGTCGATGTAGCTGGGGGAGGGCACGAGCTTGATCTCGCCGACGCCGTTGCCCTTGCCGACAGTGCGGTAGTCGGTCAGGCACCACTCGTCCTGGAAGGTCTGGAACTCGGGGAATAGCTGGCAGCTCGCCCTGTTGTAGTAGAAGACCATTTTCTTGCCGCGTCGCGCGCGCAGGTTGTGCCACACGTGGCGCTCGAAGCGCTCAACGTAGTCGGAGCCGTAGGGCTCGAAGTACTTGCGGCCGCGGGCGATGACCTTCTGGATCTCCTGGCGGCTGAGTTCCTCGCGGTTGCCGCGCCGGAGCATCTGCCACAGGTACATATCCTTGGCGGCGGGGTAGACGCTGCCGCAGTTGCCGCGGGCGAGCCAGTTGATGTCGGTGCCCAGCAGGGTGTAGTTCTCGCGCTTCCAGGCGTAGCGCCAGTTGCCGAGCCGCGGCTTGACGGGCGCGGCCAGGAGGCCGAAGGTGATGACACGCGGCTGCTTGATGGCGGTCGGCTTGTTGATGAAGTGGACCCGCAGGATGAGCTGGTCGCCCTTGCGGACGAGATCGAGATTCGGCTTCTCCCGATCCCACGACCAGCCATTGTCGTTCTCGGCGAACCAGCAGAGACCGCGCACCGGACCGCCGACGTAGATATACGAACACCAGTTCGGCGGGAAGTCGTTCACCTGCACCTTGCTGGCGTCCCACACCACGCCCTCGCCCTTCGGCACGCGGATGTAGACGGTGTTGCGTATGCCGTCGCCCATGGCGTGGATCATCGGGGCCATCTCGTCCTTGAGCGGGATCTCGAGGCGCAAAGCGTTGAGCTTCTTCGCTGTGGCGCCCAGGAGCAGGTCCACTCTCATCACGCCATCGTAATCCCACTGACAGAGGGCCAACCCATGGACAGGACCACCTTCGAACGCTGCGTGTGCGACGACGCGATGTGGTTCCGCCTTCGAGAAGTGGAGTGGGGAGGTCTTCAGCGTCACCGCGCCGCCATCCGCCTGTGCGACGAACCGAGCGGGAGCGGCAAGCAACGGCTTCCCCTTCGCCGCGACCTGCTGCCACAGGCCGAAGTCGTTCATCGTGTGCTCGCGCAGCACCGTCGCGACCTTCTTGCCCTCGACCTTGATGGGTGTGAAGGGCGGATAGACCCTGGTGCTGGTGCCGAGCCCACTGCGCTCCCAGTCGTAGACCGTGCGGTCGAGCTCCTTCACGAGCTCGCCCTCCGGCACGCTGACGCCCTTGGCTCTGACCGCGACGTCGTAACTGCCGTGCAGCGGCGGTAGGCTGAACTCCGCGGTCTTCCGTGCACCGGGCGTCGGGATGGGTGTACCGACGGTGACGGCCTCGTGGAAGACCGCCAGCTCTCTGAGTCGAGCGACCCGTCCGCCTGGACCGAACACAGGGAAGTCCATCAGCGCGGGCAGCAGCTTCCTGGCTCGATCTGTGTCTATGGCATCGATCACAACCGAGCCATCCTCATGGATCTGCGCGGCTTCTGGCCGCCACCGCGTCGCAGCAAGCAGGGTTGCCTCCGTGATCTGGTGCGGCTCGAAGCCCAACGCGCGGGCCTTCGCGCGGTCGGGCTGGACGATGATGCCGGGGACCTCATCGTCCGAGGTCGCCTCGCCACGTGCGAACGTCACGGTGCGTAATGCCTTCGCGACGCCGCGCTTCCTCACCGAGCAGACCAGCTCCTCCAGGACAGCGTCATGACGCAGATTCGACGTGTCGATCAGCACCCTCATGCGGTTGGCGTAGGGATAGTAGGCGAACTGGAAGTCGATGGGGAGCACTTTCTTCTTCGCGGTCACCCAGCGCCACGATTTGCCGGCCTGCCAGCCGAACGAGCGCGAGTAATGGACCGTCCTGCCATCGGGCGAGGTGACCTTGGCGGCGAGTTGGTACTTGCGCGTGGCCTCGTCCTTCGCGCGGATGGCCAGTTCCTGGGTTCCGCCCGGGGCGATGGTCAGGGTCTCGGACTGGCGCAGGGCGGGCATCGCGTCGCGGGTGATCTCAAGCCGACCGTTCACCGTGATGGGCTTTCCGGTGGGGTTGTGGAGCACGAGGACGTGATGGAGCTGGCCGATGAAAGCGTCGGCGCGGCTCTCGTGGTGGACGGCGAGCGCGTCGGGCGCGAAGACGAAGTGGTCGCTCGGGGCATAGGCGCCGCCGCCGATGGACGAGAAAGCCCAAGGCTCCTTCCAATTGCGGCACAGGTTGATGCCCCAGGCGCCCTCGTCGGCCCTTCGCCCCGGGGCGATGTCGGCAATGGGCACGGCGACCTCGACGTGCCAGGCGCCCTTGTGGAAGCCGTTGGCGACCTGCCAGTTGCCCCGCCAGGTGGGCCGCTCGGTCTCGCGGCCGCGGGCGTGGTGCTTGTAGCCGACCCTCCCAACGGGGCTCGAGAGCATCTGGAACGTCTGACCGTGCTCGGAGCCCGGTGTGGGGTCGATCCAGACCTCGATGGAGTCGTCGAAGACGACCTTCACCGTGTCCTTCGCCACCTGGGCCTTCAGGGGCCCGTCGTCGGGAAGCTGCGAGGCGATGGCGAGGTAGAGATGGGTCTTCGTCGCGCCGACGAAGGCCCGCGCGCGCCGCCGGTCGAGTTGGCCGTTGAAGGCGAGACCGTCGAAGCCCGCGGCCAGATGCCACTCGGTGGCCTCGATCTTCCCGTCTATAGCGGGCGCCTTCGCCATCAGAGGCGCACGGTAGTCGCCGCCATGGACGGTGATTGTCGCGGCGAGGAACGCGAGAAGCCAGATGCGGGAGCGACGGAGAGCAGGCACGGGCTATCTCCTGAGAATGGCGGGAGACAGCATAGCACAAGAGGAGGTCAAAATGAAGCTGGCCGCTTCGCAGAGCGGCCAGCCGAGCACAACGGGTCAGTGGTTGGAAAGATGCGTTGCTTCAGGACATTCAGGAGTATAGCAGGAGGGGCCGCCCCTGTCCAGAGAAAAATGAACTTTTCTTAATTCTTTTCGGATTGGCGGCGGTAACTACTGTTCCTGTAAGGACTTGAGCATTTCATCTCTGTTCGTCGTCCTGTAACACTTCAGCGAGGTGTGGGCCTGCCGCCGCTCACGTTGGCCCAGCATGCTGGGCGGCCGCGGATCCTTCAAGGGCAATGTCCGGACGCGACCGTCAGAACCTGTCGCCGGGCGCGATGTGGAGGGCGCGGGGCGGGAAGAGGGCGCGGACGACTGGGAGGGCGGCGGCGGTGACGCGGAGATCGCCAAGGAAGAGAGCGGCGTCGGGGCCGTGGAAGCCGAGGAGGAGGCGGGTCAGCCTGTCCTGGTCGGCGCGGAGGGTGGCGGTGGCGCGGCCGGAGGTGGGCTCGGCCAGGACCTTACCACCCGCGATGGCCAGATCGACGGACCCGATGTCGGTGGCCAGGCGAAGGCGGCCCTCCCAGCCGGCGACGGGCGAGGCGGCGAGCAGGCGGGTCCACTCGGGGGCCATGCGCTCGCAGAGGCCCGCAAGGCCGATGATGCGGGCCATGCCGCCGCCGCGGTGGCCGTGGCAGCGGCGGACCTCGCAGCCGTCGGCGACGGCGAACTGCCCGATGGGGTGCTCGGGCACCAGCTCGAAGCGGAGATGGGGCTTCTCGCAGGCCTTCGCCAGCTTCACCATGTCGGCGAGCAGGGAGAGGACGGTCGCGCGGTCGGGCGACCGCCCGAGGCTGACCTCCTTGAGGACCAGCGCGTCGCCGTCGGGCCTGGCCTGGTACCAGGCGCACGGGCGCTTGCGCTTGTCGCTCAGGATGCGGGCGAACTTGCCCTTGACGGCGCGCTCGGCCCACAGCGACCCCGGCCGACGCATCGCCCCGTCGCGGATGGCGTAGTCGTCGCGGTGCAGCCGCACGATGGCCGCCACGTCGGACGCCCGCGCCCGACGCCCGCGATACGGGCCGTTGAGGCGCGCCACCTGCTCCCGAGGCATCTGGAGCGTGCCGTCGCTCAGGGCGGTGATGTAGCCGAACTTGTCGTAAAACCTGCCGATGCCCCACAGGATCGAGAGGTCGTAGCCCTCGGCGGCCATGAACTCGATGCAGTCGGCGAACAGATGCCGCATGAGCCCCCGCTTGCGGTGGAACGGGTGGGTGCACACGTCGCCGATCCCGCCCACACGGAGCCGGACGCTGCCCAGCCGCATCGTGCGGTCGCAGATGCGCACGTGCGCCACAGGCCTGCCGTCGCCCGCCCACAGCGTCCGCGACAGCCGCCACTGGCTGCGAGGCACCCGGTGGGAGAGTTGATCGACGTAGTTGCGATGGTGCCACTCGTAGCCGCCGAATGCCTTCCCATAGAGGTCGGCGACAAGCTCGACCTCCCGGCGGCTCTCGATACCGCGGATCTCGCACGTATCAGGGGAGATGATGGGGCTCATGCACGTTCCCTAACGCGGCCTCCGGCCGCAACCAAAGAGGAAAACTCGGGCTGGGCACACTAGAAAACAAAGCCAACTCCGTTGGTTTTGTTTGCCTCTTCCAAAGAGCCGCAGGGACATCCCTTGCCCACGAAGAGCAAGGCTTACTGGATCGACCGCAAAGGCGCTCGATCCCATAGGGTGTGCCCAGCCCGAGTTTTCCTCGGCCCAAGATGCGCGCATCTTGCGCTGGGAGACTCTACTCGACGACGAGGATGGCCTCGGTAAACTGGGGCAGAGCCCACGGGCCGTAGATGAGGTCGAACGGGACGACGTGGCGGCCGGGCTTCGCGGCCCGCGGGACTCTGACGGAGCAGGGGATGGAGCCTTCGGCCTTTGCCGGGATGGTAGCGTCTGCCCACTTCGCGGCTCGGCCGGAGCCTCGCCCTCCCGTCCAGGCACGGGGGAGAACGGGGCGGCAGCGGGCCTGGTGCGCCTCGGCCGAGTGGTTGGTGACGACGAGGCGGATCGCCGCGTCCGCGCCGGGCCTCGCCCTCTGCTCGTAGGGGTGGCAGCGGACCCACGGCTCGTCCATCCCGTAGTTCGCGTGGTCCCAGGGCACGAGCTGGCCGTAGAGGGTCTCACGCTCCGCGAGGTTGGCGCGCATGAAGCGGCACTGCCCGGGCGTGAAGTCGAAGCCGACGTCCACGTGGCAATTGAACATGTGGGTCGGCTTGAGCCGCTCGACCAGCTCGATGCAGCGGTCGAAGCCGGCGCCCCGCCCCAGCCAGTTGCGATTGCTCGAGCAGTAGTCGTCGATCCCGGCCATCGTGAACGAGTCGCCGACGAAGAAGAGCCGCAGGTCGCCGCCTTCCACGAGCAGGCCCCCGTGATAGAGCGTCTGCCCAGGCAGATGGTAGGCGGTCATCTTGAACTCGTGCCACTGCCACGTCTCGCCCTCCTTGGTGACGCGATCGACGCGGCACTGGCTCGGCGAGATGCACGGCAGCCGCCACGCCATCGGCTCGCTGATGACCTTGGCGACCGAGCCATCGGCATAGCAGGGGCAGCCGACTTCGCCCGCCGAAACGGGGGCTTCGTCGCCCCGCGAAGGCGGGCCGAAGGCTTTCTGGAACTGCGGGATGGCGTCCACGTGGTCGTCGTGGTAGTGGGTCACCCACAGGCCCTCGACGCTGCGGATCTCGCCGGCGGCGAGCATCTTGCGGAGCTGCTTGATGACGTTGGCGTTCCCGCAGTCGATGACGAAGGCCGCCTTGTCCTTCGAGATGACGACCCAGGTCGTCCCGATGTGGCGGAGGCAGGCAGGCTTCGGCTTGCCCTTGCGGATGGGCATGTGGCCGGGTCGGCCGGCGTAGTCGGCGAAGAGCTTGGGGAAGTAGTGGCGGAGCGCCGAGATGGCCACGTACTTGTCGTAGCACAGGTCGAGCCGCTCGACGAGCGCGTCGATGGCCTTCGCGGGCTGCCGCATCACCTTGCCATGGGACGGCACGAGGATGTCGGGCTTCGCCGCCTTGATGCGGCCGAGGCTCTCGACGAGCTGCGGGCGGGCGCCGAGGAAGCCGTGGTAGTCGCTCGTCTGCGTGCCCTTCTGGAGGCTGTGGACGTCCCACACCTGCCCCGCGTCGTAGATGGCATCGCCGCAGAAAGCGACCCGCCGGCCGTCCACCTCGACCAGGTAGCTCACGCTGCCGTCGGTGTGGCCTGGGGTGTCGAGCACGGTGATGGTGGCGGGCCCCCACGCGAAGCGGTCGCCGCCCTTGTAGGTGGCGTTGACGGGCACGGGCTCGGCGAGGGTGAGGTGGTGGGGGTGGAGGTTGTAGAGATGCCAGCGGCTCTTCGGGTCGTTCCAGTATGCGGCGACGTCGTCGAAGAGCCGGCGCTCGGCGGCCGGCACCCCGATGCCGGCGCCCGCCTCAGCGAGCGCGCAGGCGCCGCAGGCCTGGTCGCGGTGGTGATGGGTGAACGCCACGGCCTCGATGCTCTCGACGCCGAGCTTCCGCACCGCCTCCACCGCGCTGCCGTCGCCGCAGTCGAACAGCAGCGCCTTCCCGCCGTCGTGCAGCACCCCGACGTTGATATGGGCGTGCACCACCGCCAGATGGTCGCTCAGCCTCGTCGTCCTGGCCATCCTGGCGCCTTTCGCGGTTGCGTGCACGAGGGGCCAACGGGATCGTAGCGGCGCGGCGGCGAGTGCGCAAGTGCGAAGGCTCCCAGGGGAGGCGGTTGCCTTGTCGGAATCTGGCGCCGGGATGCCTGCATCAGGGTAGGTTGCAGGCGCACACACGATGCTCTGACCAGGGCAGGCGACACCATACTTAATTGTGCACTTGACGTGCGCAGTTTCTGGCGCTATCGCCTCGACATGCCCAGACTCGCCCGCGTCGTCTTGCCCGGCGTGCCCCACCACGTGACCCAACGCGGCAACCGCCGTCAGCAGACCTTCTTCTCCGACGACTACTACGAGGCATACCTCGCCCTGATGGCCGAGTGGTGCCCCCGCCGCGGCGTCGAATCGTCCCGCAACTTGGGGCTTGAATGTCCTGGACAGAGTGCGTATCCTGGCGGTAGTGGGCTCGCGGCCCGCGAAGTGCTGAAGGCTGGAGGCTCGCGAGTAATCAAGTATGGTGTCCCCCGACTTGGCGAAGGACTAAAGGCTTGCATGGCAAAACACACCGCGGCATGAATGAGTTGGCTGCCTCGGTGACCAACAAGTGCGCTTGTGCTGCTGTGGCCGAGCCCCCAGCAGCACTGGGAGGATGAAACAGTGATGCAAGCACGGGAGATCGCGGTATTCCCCGTAGCCGTTGCCCTCTGCCTGAGTTCCGTCGCCGTCAGCGGCGCCACATTCACGAACAAACGGACGAAGGAAGTGATCACCGGGCGCCTTCTCGGAGTGGTCGTGAAGAGCGGGGCGGAGGCCTTTTTCGTCAGAAGTGAGGATGGACGGCGCCACTACCTGTCGAAAGCCGACTGGGTGATGGTTGAAGATGCTCCGCTGCCACCCAAGCCCAAACCCAAACCGAAGCCCCGGTATCCGTGGCCGCAACTGGAATACAACGGCAAAGTACGAGATACAGCTTGGCTTGAGAAGCAGTATGCCGACTTCAAGCATGTGTACACGTTCGTCGACGGTCAGCTCGTCAATGTGACGACAATGCTTCTTATCGATGCTAGGGTGGACATCGGCCTGGTTCGAGTCGGGCCCCATCGTGTCGCACAGGTGCTCAGTGATGAGGAGATGCTAGTGGAGACCGGGTTGGGAAAGAAGGAACTTGTGCATCTGAAGGGCGTTTCAACGAAGAATGTTGTCGACGGCCGTGACATCGACTGCAATATCGTGGCGGTGGGCACGTACCGCTATACGACTGTCACGGGAGCCACGAAGCAGATCTTCGACTGCAGACCCTTGCCTCTCTTGCCGCGGCCTTTGACCGAGGAGCAGTTCGTTTCGTTGCTGCGGAAGGGTCTGAAGCTGATGCGCCTCGAGCTGCACCGTGAGAAGAAAAGCTCCCCCTATCGTCTTTGCCCGCGCTGCATGGGCACAGGGAAGATCACCGTTCGCAAGAAGCGGGCGTCGGGTATGAACTGGGAGTGGTATACGACATCAAAACGGTGCCCTCAATGCAGCGGTAGAGGTAAGGTACGACGCAGCGGCAGTGGGAAGCACGAGAGTCCGATCAAGCTCGTCACGGTCGAGTGATCTTTGGCGATGACCTAGCAGACGACCCGGATCGCCGCATCGCAACGGATCCGGAGAGGACTGTAGGCGTCTCCTTCTCCCGCGGCTCGCGCATGTCCTGTTCGAGGCCGGAGCGTTCGGGCTGCTCGGTCCCGCCGACAGGTCGGCCAGGTCGGGGGACACCATACTTGATTATGACGCGGTTGACCTGAGCTCGTAGTGCCCGGGCATGACGAGACGGGGCGCGTGGTGCTGGCAGGTGGTTGGCGGGTCCCCGCGCGCTTTCTCAAATCTCGCACGGAATTTCCGCAGGGGGAAGCCCTTTTACAGGGTGGAGGGGAACGGAGTCCCGGGAGGCCGCCGAGGGGCGGCAGGCCACCGCTCCCCTGTCCGCGAGGCTGCGTGGAGGCGTCCAGTAGGCACCGGCTGGCTGACCCCCTTCACGACCGAACCCGCG
>CAZDNN010000251.1:0-8817 GCA_964506385.1 uncultured Planctomycetota bacterium | reverse complement strand
GGCGACCCCACTGTGCCTTCTGCTCGCTGCCGTGACGGGCGTGATGGCCGCCGACATGCGCCGCCCGAAGAAGCTCATCGCCACCGGCTGGGACATGGCCGACAGCACCCGCCTGCGAGCCAACCTCGAGGGGATGGAGCAGCGGCCCTTCGACGGCGTCGTGCTGCGGCTCGAAGGCCGCATCGACCAGGCGAAGCGCTGCCTCGTGCGCACCGCCTTCAACAGCCAGACGTGGAAGCGGGCCTGGTTCCAGCACTGCATCGACAACCTGCGGGCCTGCGACTTCCAGCGCTTCACCGACAACTTCGTCCTCATCGGGGCGAACCCGGGGAACGTCGATTGGTTCGACGACGCGGGCTGGGCCGAGATCGCCGATCACTGGCGCATCGCCGCCTGGATCGCCAGGCAGGGCGGCTGCAAGGGCCTGCTCTTCGACCCCGAGCCCTACACCCGGCCCCACGCGCAGTTCCGCTTCGACGCCCAGCCCCGGCGCGACCAGCACACCTTCAACGACTACCACGCCAAGGCTCGCGAGCGGGGCCGACAGATCATCGAGGCCGTCGCCGCCGAGTTCCCCGACATCACCCTCTACTGCTACTTCATGAACTCCGTGTGCTCCGCCGCCACGGGCCACGCAGACCCCCGCCGCGTGCTCAAGACTCTCGGCTACGGCCTCTACCCGCCGTTCATCGACGGCTGGCTCGACGCCGCGCCGCCGACGATGACCTTCGTGGACGGCTGCGAGCGGGCCTACCTCTTCCGCGACGACAAGCAGTATCTCGAGGCCGCCTTGCTCATCAAGGGCGCCTGCCAGGAACTCGTCTCCCCCCAGAACCGCGCGAAGTACCGCGCCCAAGTGCAGGTCAGCTACGGCATGTACCTCGACGCCTACTGGAACCCCAAGGACTCCAAGTGGGGCCGCTGGTACGTCCCCGGCGAGCAGGAGCCACGGGTGGACAGCCTCCGCAGGAACGTCACGGCCGCCCTCCGCTGCGCCGACGAGTATGTGTGGGTCTACGGGGAGAAGTACCGCTGGTGGCCCACGCCCAACCCCCGCGTGTGGGAGAAGACGTGGCCCGAGGCCATGCCCGGCGTCGAGCGCATCCTCGGCTTCGCCCGCGACCCCATCGCCTACACTCGCAGGGAGCTCGCCCGCCTCGAGAAGGAGGGCAAGCTGACCAACTTGGCCCGCAACGGCGACTTCGGCTCCGCCACGGCGCAATCGAACACGGGCGCCGCCGAGGACTGGAAGGAGGGCCGCGCCCCCGCCGGCTGGCACACCTGGCAGACCCAGGACTCGAAGGGCGCCTTCACCTGGGATCGGGGGACGGGCGCGGCAGCCAAGGGCGCCGCGAAGGCGGCTGGGGTGGCCAACGGCTGCTTCATCCAGAGCCACACCGTGAAGCCCGGCGAGCACTACGCCGTCCGCGCCGTCCGCCGGCTCGAAGGCCGCGGCGACGCCTGGATCCGCGTCCGCTGGCAGACCGCCGACAGCGTCTGGACGGCGCAGAGCCAGGACGTGATGATCCACGCCGACGGCCCCCGTGGCCAGTGGACCGAGCTCTTCGGCATCGTCGCCGTGCCAGAGACAGCCGGCCGGCTCATCATCCTCCTCGGAGCCGGCGGCCAGCCCTCTCCCGCCGACGCCGCCTGGTTCGACGACGTCCAACTCCACAAGCTGGAGTAGCCCCCGCCGCGGCGGCACGGGGGAGCACCGGGTTTTGGATACGGAGGTCATACCCCATATCGCCGGGCTTTGCCACAGGTTGCCAACGCGCCGCCGATGCGGCGGACGCTCCGCCCGTGCTCTCAGGCACGAAGCCGCTCCGCTCGCATTGACAACCCGTGGAAAAGCCCTTGCCTCTCCTCACGCCAAAACGAATTGCACACAAGACTATGCGTCGGGCCTCGCCGCGATGGCATCGGCCGCGTCTGCGGGTGGTTGCGGAGTTGGAGCTCTGGGGGGAATGATGCCACACCTTCGAAGGTGTGGCATCATTCCCCCAGCGGCGACGCATGGCCCTTGACAGGAGCGGCGGGGACGAATAGCCTAGCAGCCCGTGGCAGAAGTCCGTTCGGACTGCGTGCGGGTCTTCGGGCCGATCTCCGCGTTGCGAGATCTCGACGAATCCACCGATTCGCCTGCGATCTCGCGCCTTGACCTCGGCCCGAATCCCTCGCACTCGTCTGCGAAGGACTTCTGCCACGGACTGCTAGGCGCCGACGCTGGCAAAGGCGTACGAGGTGATGCGTTGATGACCTGGAGACTGCTCCCCGCTGTCGTCGTCCTCGGCCTGTCGGTCGGCGGCGGGTGTGGCCCGGGGTGGCTCGGCATGAGACAGCAGCCCTCCTTCCCTGACGCGGCGATCGGCTGGTCGGCGGTCGGCGAGATGCAGACGTTCGGCCGGCGGACGCTGTACGACTACATGGACGGCGCCGGGGAGCACTACCTGGCCTACGACTTCCAGCGTATCTACGTCCGGGAGTACCGCCGCGGCGACGCGCCGCGTATCGTGGCCGAGGCCTACGCGCTGACGACCAGTGCGGACGCCTTCGGCGTGTTCTCTCACGACACGACGGGCGAGGACGTGGGCATCGGGCAGGGCTGTGCGTACGGGATGGGTCTGCTGCGCTTCTGGAAGGGCGCGTGGTTCGTCCGCATTCTCGCCGAGCAGGAGACATCTGCGGCGAAGGAGGCGGTGCTGGCCATCGGCCGCGCGCTCGCGGCGCAGATCGAGGAGGGCCCGCTGCCGCCCATCCTCGAGCAACTGCCCCGCGAGGGCCTCGAGCGGTCGGGCATCCGCTACTTCCACACCCCCTTCTCCCTCAGCACCATCTACTACCTGGCCGACGACAACATCCTCGATCTGTCGCCTCGCGCGGAGGCCGTCTTCGCCGACTACCGACGGGGCGGCGACAAGCTCCACCTGCTGCTCGTCCGCTACAGGAACGCCGAGCAGGCGCAGGCCGCCTGCCGCGAGTTCAGCCGGGTCTATCTCAAGGACAAGCCTCCGGCACCCGGCGCGCGGCGCGTCGTGCCTGTCGAGGAGGGCAGGTTCGCCGGCGTCCTGTGCCGGGGCACCCACGTCGCCATTGTCCTGGAGGCGGGCACGCAGGCGGCGTGCGCGCGGCTGCTCGAGGACGCGGCGCAGGCCATCGGTTGACGACCTTCGGCTTCAGGAGGACCGCGCATGATCCGTCTCGGCGTCGTCGGCTCGGACAACTCCCACGCCATCGCGCTCTCGCAGCTCTGCAACCTGCGGGAGACCGAGGCCCAGCGCAAGATCCGCGGCGCGAGGGTCGTCGCGCTCTACGGCCGCGTGCCGGAGCGCAACGAGGAGGTGGCTGAGAAGGGCAAGATCCCGACCATCGTGGCCAAGCCGGCTGACATGCTCGGACAGGTCGATGCCGTCCTCGTCGTCTTCCGCCACGGCGGCCTCCACTACAGCCACGTCAAGCCATTCCTCGAGGCGCGGGTGCCCGCTTTCGTGGACAAGCCGCTGGCGTGCAGCGCGGCCGACGCGAAGCGCATCATCGCGCTGGCCAAGAAGAAGCGCGTGCTCATGACCTCCTTCTCGACCGTGCGCTGGGCGCAGGCGACCCGCGACCTGGTGGCCCGCTGCGCCGAGCTCGGCGGCGCGCGCAGCGGCGTGTTCGCAGGGCCCTGCGACCCCGACAGCGAGTACGGCGGCATCCATTTCTACGGCATCCACACCGTCGAGGTCATGCAGGAGGCGATGGGCATGGGCGTCGCCAGCGTCTCCGCTGTCCAGACCGGCAAGAACACCCTGGCGTCGGTCGCCTGGCGCGACGGGCGGAACGCCTCCGTGCATCTCAACGCCGACGCCAAGGGCGGGTTCTTCGCCTCCGCCTTCTGCCGAGACGGCTATGCAGGCGGGCCGCTCGACATCTCGGACTGCTACGTCGCGGGCCTCACGCAGGTTCTCGGGATGCTTCGTAAGGGCAAGCGACCGCTCAGCTACGCGCAGATGCTCGAGCCGATCCGCGTGCTCGACGCCATCGCCAAGGCCGTCGCCACCGGTGCCACGGTGAAGCTCGGCAAGATGAAGGCTTGACAGCCCGGGGACGCAGAGCTATAGACGACAGCGCCCATTGACAATCCGGCGCGGAGCGGGGAGCAGAGCTCTAGCCGACACCTCGCGTGTCGCCGCGGCGCTACGCCGCGGACGTGACTCAGCACGCATCACCTCTCCCGCCCAGGAAGCAATCGACCTGATTGCTTCGCCGGGCGGGACCGGAGAGCCGAGTAGAGCCCTCCTCGCGCCGCCGGATCCTGTGGGGCTGAGGAGCGGAGCTCTAGCCATTCCCTTCGGGGACCGCGGTGCTACGCCGCGGGTGGACACAGCCGGCTTCACGCCTGGCGAACCGGCAACAACTTGGCGCAGCAAGTTGTTGCGGTTCGGCGTCGGAGAGCAGGTAGAGCCGCTCCTCAGCCCATTCATCGCAGCAGATCGGTCGGAGGGTCGATCATGGGGTTCCTCGACTGGCTGGCGAGAATCCTCGCCGGTGGGTTTCCCGAAGAGGGGCCGCCGCGCCGCAGCCAGTTCGCGGGCCTCGTCGCGCCGCCCCACGAGCGACGCCAGAAGCTGTGGGCCACCGCCGCGCATGACGCCGAGCGCCTCGCGGCGCAGGGCCTGCCGAGCTTCCGCTGCCGCGACGAGCTCGCAGGCGCCATGGGCATCACCCGCGGCACCCTCGACTGGCTGACCTTCGCCGACCACGCCGACGAGCCGCTCCACTACGTGAGCTTCGCCATCCCTAAGGCCACGGGGGGCTACCGCGTGCTCTACGCGCCCAAGCCCCGTCTCAAGCGGGCACAGCGGTGGGTCCTCGCCCACATCCTCAACAAGGTGGCCCTCTCCGGCGCTGCTCACGGCTTCGTCCAGGGCCGCTCGATCCACACCAACGCCGCCGAGCACACGGGCAAGGACATCGTGATCACCCTCGACCTCGAGGACTTCTTCCCCTCCATCACCTATCGCCGGGTGCGGGGCATCTTCCAGGCCATCGGCTACGGCGAGGAGGTGGCGATTGCGCTCGCCATGCTCTGCACGGTGCGGCCGGCGGAGCAGGTGCGCCAGTTCCTCGGCGGCCAGCGTCACCGTATGCTGCCGCAGGGCGCGCCCACGAGCCCTGGCCTCGCCAACCTCGCGTGCCGCCGCCTCGACGCGCGGCTCGGCGGCCTCGCCCGCACGTTCGGCTGCGCGTACACCCGCTACGCCGACGACATCACGTTCAGCGGCGACGGGGCCTTCGAGCGCTCGCTCAAGCGATTCGTCCCCCTGCTGCGGCGCATCGTCGAGGAGGAGGGCTTCGTCCTCAATCGCCGCAAGCTGCACTTCGCCCGCCGCGGTGCCCGCCAGAAGGTCACCGGCCTGGTCGTCAACGAGCGGCCGTCGGTGCCCCGCAGCTACCGCCGCGAGCTGCGCGCCATCCTCCACAACGCGCGGAAGACCGGCCTCGAGGCCCAGAACCTGACCGGCCACCCCCACTTCGCCCAGGTGCTCCGCGGCCGCATCGAGTTCGTCCGCGCCACCCATCCCGAGCTCGCCGACCGCCTGCTCGCCGAGCTCGATGCGCTCGACTAGCGCGACCAGGGCGAGCGACCCGAGTTGCAAGGAGCCTGATGTGAGGGTCTCCCCCCTACGTTGTGCCGTGGCCGTCCTGGCGTCGCTTCTCACGGTGCATGCCGCCGCCGGCGCGTACGTGAAGCGGACGGAGGACGCCCTCGCCATCGGGAATGACCTCCTGGAGCTTGGCTTCCGCGTCGCCAAGGGCCGGTGCTCGGCCACACGGCTCGTCAACAAGCTGGCCAAGCGGACGATTCCCATCCTCTCCGACGACTTCTCGATCGGCGTGGAAGGGGGGCCGGCGATCCGCGCAGCGGACTTCGCCTTCAAGGAGGCACGCGAATCCCTGCTGGCCGAGGCGCACCTGCTCACGCTCGAGTTCGAGAACCAGGCCCAGGGAATCCGCCTCGACGTCGTCTACAGTCTCGGCGACCCTAGTCCCTTCATCCGCCGCCGCCTGGAGGTGTCGGTCACCAGACCGTTGGCTATCCGACAGGTGGACGTGTGGCTCGTGGGCCTCAAGGGCAAGGCCAGCCACCAGGGCTTCGGCGAGCCCGTACTCCTCGGCGACACCTTCTGGGGCATCGAGCACCCCGGCGGACACAACCACTACGCCGACGGCGCCGTGAGCCTCACCCACTACCCCGGCTGCACGGTCACCGACCGTTTCGTCAGCAAGACCGCGGTGCTCGGCGTCGCGGAGCCAGGACGCGTCGCCGAGCGCTTCCGCAGCTATGTCGAGGGCTTCCAGGCAACGCCCGAGGACACGCGGCTCTTCGTCAACTACAACACGTGGTGGACGTTGATGCCGCCGACGGAGAGGAACTGCCTGGAGCTGATCGACCTGTTCAAGCGCAAGCTCTTCGACCCCCACGGCGAGAGCTTCGACACCTTCACCATCGACGACGGATGGGACGACAAGAACAGCCTGTGGGCCATCCGTAAGGACCGCTTCCCGCGCGGCTTCACGCCGCTGGTCGAGCCGCTCAAGGCGATGAAGGCGAACCTCGGGCTGTGGCTCTCGCCCTCGTCGGGCTACCACCACGCCCCCTGGCTGACGAGCAAAGGCGGCTACCTGAAGGGCAAGAACGCGTGGTACTGCGTGCAGGCGGACCCGAAGTATCGCCGGGACATCATCGAGGTCGTGACGCGGCTGGCGAGGGACTACGACCTGGCCTTCTACAAGTTCGACGGCTTCAGCGCCGCCAACGAGGCCCTCGCCGAGGGCATGCCCAAGGGCGAGTACGCACGCGAAGCCAACATCGACGCCTACATCGAGCTGCTGAAGGCCACACGCAAGACGAAGCCCGGCGTCTTCCTCGACCCGACCTGCGGCATGTGGCTCAGCCCGTGGTGGCTGAAGTGGGTGGATTCCATCTGGGGCAGCGTATCGGGCGACTACCCAAGCATCGTCGTGCCCGCGCCCATCGTCCGCGACAGCGCGACGACGACCCGCGATGCCATCTTCCGCCAGCGCTGCCGCGAGCACCCCGGCTTCCCGCCCGCGGCCATCGAGCACCTGGGCATCATCGTCATCACGCCCGAGAAGTGGGAGGACAACGCCATGGCCGTCGTCGGCCGCGGCTGCCGCCTCCTCACCCTCTACATCAACCCGAAGTTCTTCGACGACGACCGCGACTGGGCCTTCCTCGCCTCGCTGCTCAAGTGGACCCGCCACAACGCCGCCACCCTCGGCCACACGACCCTCGTCGGCGGCGACCCCCTCAAGCGCGAGGTCTACGGCTACGCCCACTTCAACGGTCCCCGCGGCATCATCGCCCTCCGCAACCCGTTCATCAAGCCGCAGACCGTCGAGCTGAAGCTCGATCGAACCATGGGCCGCCCGACGCCCGCCAAAGACCAGCAGCCGACGGCCTACACCGCGCGGATCATCTACCCGCGCCAGGAGGCCATCGGCCCCGTGCAGGGCCTCGGCTCGCTGGCCGTCACCCTCCAGGCCTATGAGACGATGGTGATGCACCTGGAGCCGCTCTCGGGGAACCCGGTCTTGTGCGGCGTCCGCGCCCGCGAGATCCAGCGCGCCGGCGCCCGCCTGCGCTACGCCATCTACGGCCGCGCCGGCCAGAGCGTGCTGGCCAAGCTCCCCGGCCGAGGACGCGAGGCCAGCACCACCCTGGACGGCGAGCCGGTGAGCACCGCCAACGCCGAATCGGGGCCTGAGCTCCGCTTCAGCTTCCCGGGACAACGCCAGGCATGCTCAGCGCAGGACGGGCGGCTGGAGGCGCGGACGACCGAGGCATCGTGGCGGCTCGACGGAACGTGCGTCGCGAACATCCCGCCAGGCACGAAGGCGGCGATGCACCTGCTCTGCGACCCCCGCGGGGGCCAGAGCAGGCTCGACTGCACGGCGCAGGTGAACGGCAAGCCAGTGAAGGTGCGAGCCGTGCGGCGGCCCAAGGGGGGCCAGCAGGCCCACGGGGCGCACGCCTGGGCCTGGTTTGAGTTCCCCCTGCCCGAAGGCCGCAGCGAGGTGGCCCTTGCCATCAGGCCCTCGGAGGCGAATCGCTTCTTCCGCGGCGAGGTCGGCTGGTGGCTGTGGGCCGAGCATCCCCTCAAGAAGCACACGCTCACCCTCACGTTCCCGAAGCCGCTGCCGCCCGCCGCGAAGGAGCCGCTGCCCATGCCCATTGGCATGGACACCGAGAGGGAGATCATCACGATCCAGGCGGCGAAGGTGATGCGCGCGGGCAGCCGCTGGCCAAAGCTCGACCAGCGGGTCGTGGACCTGGCCTCGGTGGCGCCCGATGAATCGGTCCAGGGCTGGGGCACCCTCCAGCGCAATCAGAGCGTGTGGCAGAAGCCCATGGTCGTGGCGGGCCGCAAGTTCGCGCGCGGCCTGGGCACCCACGCCGACAGCCGCGTGGCCTACGAGCTGAGCGGCGGGGAGTTCAAGCGCTTCCGCTGCCTCGTCGGCCGCGACGAGCACGCGATGGAGGGCAAAGTCGTCTTCCAGGTGTGGCTCGACGGCAAGAAAGTCTTCGACAGCGGCCCCATGGGCAAGACGACGGCGGCCAAGCCCGTGGACATCGACGTGCGGGGCGCGGATGTCCTCGAGCTCCGCACTCTCGACGGTGGCGACGGCATCGGCGGAGATCATGGGAACTGGGCGGACGCGGAGCTCGTCAGGTAGCCTCGCCGCATGGCCTCCAATCCACGGCCCTGAGTTGTCACCTTCTTCCTTGGTCGAATGATGCCACACCTTCGA
>CAZDNN010000250.1:6085-8821 GCA_964506385.1 uncultured Planctomycetota bacterium | reverse complement strand
ATGCGTCAGACGGAACTGGACACTCCCCCTCGGGCGGTTAGTATAGTGTCCCCCGAAGGAGGAAAGGTCCATGGCACGACAGCGACGGGGGTTTTCGGCCCAGGAGAAGGTGGCGATCCTGCGGCGGCATTTGCTCGACAAGGTGCCCGTCTCGGACCTCTGTGACGAACTCCACCTGGCGCCCAATCTCTTCTACCGCTGGCAGAAGGCGTTCTTCGAGAACGGCGCGGCGGCCTTCGAACGCGACCACGGCGCCGAGGTCCGCCATCTCAAGGAGCGGGCCGAGGCCCTCCAGGCCCGCCTGGCGTGACCATGCGATGGACCGGACGGCCTCGCGCCCTCCTGATTCACGCGACTTCGACAGAGGAAGGTGACGAGCATGAAGATACCAAGCGTCGTTCTGGCAATCATCGTGGCTGCGCTCGGCAGCATGGAGGCCATCGGAAAGGGCGAAGGAAAGCCGGCGGAGAGGGAGCGGAGAGCGGAGAAGCCGGACCCACGGCCGTTGGCTGGCACGAAGGTGGCGGGGAAGGAATGGGACATTCCCAGGGACCGGTCGAAGTTCCACATCTTCGTCTGTCTGGGCCAGTCCAACATGGCCGGGGGCTTCAAGGAGAGCCATCTCTACGACGACAACGGCCACTATGACCCGGTCACCGATCCGGTGCCCCGGGTTCTCGTGCACAGGGCGGGGGGCTGGAAGCCGGCGGCGCACCCCCTCATCAAGCACAACAAGGTGAGCTTCTCCCTGCCGATTCCCTTCGCGACGAAGTACCTGGAATTGCTGGGCGATCCCGACGTGAAGGTGGGACTGGTCACCAGGGCCTATGGCGGCAAGCAGATCGGCTTTTTCGTCAAGGGCAACGCGATGTACCCCGGCGGCCTGAGCCGCCTGAAGGAATCGGGCACCTTCAAAGGAGTTCTCTGGCACCAGGGAGAATCCAACACCACGGGGGTGGGGCGATACGTCAGCTACAAGGACACCCTGCTCGGCATCGTCCGGGACATCCGGTCGGACCTCGACATGCCCGGCCTGCCCTTCGTCACGGGGCAGCTCACCCGCATGTCGAGCAACTCCATCCCGCAAAAGGACCACTTCGGAAGCGAATCCTGCGGGACCATCACGCGCGTGCTGGCCGATATCGGCGACTACATCGACAACGCGGCTCACGTCCGTTCGTCCAACTGCGGGCTTTGCGTCGAGCATACGCGGCATCTCGTGGATGAAGGGGGCAACCCCACGGGCAAGACCATGAGAATGCCCAACAACACGGTCCACTTCAACCGTTCGGGCCTGACCACCATGGGGCACCGGTATGCGCGCGCCATCCTCGATTACCCGTCGTTCAAGAACAATCCTGTGCGCCTGCTGGCCGTCCCCGGCCGCGACATCGACGCCTCGCTGGTCCGCGAGGTGTCGGACCTCTCCAAGGACAAGCTGACGTTCACCGGCAAGGAGCTGCCGGGCTGGCTGACCATCACGCCGGACGGCTCGGTTTCGGGGACTCCCCCCGCCGTCGGAGAATACAAGGGCAAGCTGACCGTCACCGACAAGAGCGGCTGGGTTGATCGCAGCGATCTGATCATCCACGTCCTGGAAGGGGTGGCGCCCGTCTTCAAGGCCGATACGTTCAACAGATCGCCCGTGATTGCGGGGTGGAAGTTCAGCAGCGCTGTCAGATACGCGTTTCACAAGACGTGGAGCTCGGAACTGTACGAGCCGAATCACGACAAGCTGACCTTCTCCAAGGTCGGCGGGCCGGACTGGCTGGAGGTTTCCCCCGGCGGGGTGTTTTCCGGCGTTCCGGCGCTCGCCGATGCCGGCAAGACCGTCACCTTCACGGTGAAGGTGGCCGATGCGGACGGGTCGGACACGGCCGAGTACTCCATGGAGGTTCTCGGCAGCAAAACAGTGTGGTTCGACAGTTTTGAGTACCTCCCCGAAATCAGGAGCCTGCACGTCGGCGAGACATTCGAGCTGAACGCGCAATCCCCGAGAGACGTCTATCTCCCGGGCGTTTCGGTTCGCAATACGAAGCGGAAGATATCGGACCTGTTCATCGGCATCGCCGCGAGCGGGCACAAGTTCCGCAGGGGGGCGCTCAAGTCGTTTTCCATCCTGCTGGCCGGGCGCCGGTTCGGCGGCAAGGCGGGTGCCTGCCGCTTCCGCTTCAGACACTACGGCATCGGCAAGTACGCACATGTCTTCGTCAGCATCTACGGCGTCGACTTCGGCAAGTCGCCGCAAGCGGCCGTGACCATTCAACGGGAGGGCAAGCTCTATGCCGTACCCGCCCCGGTCACGGCCAAGGGCGGCGCCAAGCTCCGGAAGCTCGCCGAGAAGAACTACAGGGACACGCCGCAAGCGGGGTTCCAGGAGTTGGACTTCGAGTATGACGGCACGGGCGACGTCCTGCTCGTCTTCTCCGCCTCCGTGAAGCCCGAAGATCTCGATAAGATCAAGACGGTGAAACTGAGCAGGTCGCAAAAGCGAAAGAAACAGAGAGAGACGGGCGGCATTCAGCCCCCCGCATTCAAGGAGACCGGGGCCGATCTGGACGATTTCAGCATCACCCGGCTGCGGGAGCGCTAGCACACTCGATATCGACAGGAGCCGGGCGAACCAGACGCTGGAGACGGACGCTGAGTAGAGGGGAAGAAGAGGCAGTCGGCAGTCCCGGGCATCGAGTATCCAGCATCCAGCCGCAGTTCGTGCGGGATTCCACGATGTCCGAT
>CAZDNN010000250.1:1361-5985 GCA_964506385.1 uncultured Planctomycetota bacterium | reverse complement strand
GCATCGAGTATCCAGCATCCAGCCGCAGTTCGTGCGGGATTCCACGATGTCCGATCCGGCGCGCCCACCGAGTCCGATTCGGCGCGGTCGAATTCGGGGCCGCGTCAGGTGTGGTTCTCGAGCCAGCGGAGCAGCTCGTCGGCCTCGCGCTCGCTGCCGACGCCGACGCTGTAGAAGACGAGGTTGGGCTTCAGCTCGCGGTGGTAGACCTTGAGCTCGTCGGCCGAGCAGGCGACGAAGACGCTCTTGCCTGCCGCCTGGAAGCGCTTGAGGAGGTCAAGCCAGCCCATCATCGGCGGGCCGCCGGCGGTGGGGGTCCACTGGATGCCGTCGAGGCTGGCGATGGAGGTGACGGCGTCGAAATGCTGGAGGGCCGTGGCGCCGTCGTAGTGGTAGACCGAGCGGTCGAGGAAGTCGCTCTCCTCGATGAGGGCAGGCAGGACGAACTCGTTGAACTGCTGGGGGGAGAGCAGGCAGGCGAAGTCGCACTGGGTCGTGGCGTAGCGCCCCTCGCAGAAGTAGGGCAGCCAGCCCCCCGTCCCCCGTCCCGCCATATTCCCCGCCTCGTAGAGGGTCTCGTAGACGACGGGATAGAGCTCGCGGACGTTGGCCATCGCGCGGTGGACCCGCTCGGGCTGGTCCAGGATGTCCATGCACAGGCGGTCGGGGCCGCGGATGGCGGCGAGCCAGTCGAGGTTCGAGTGGAAGTCGAGCATGCCGACGAGGAACTTGCCCTCGCCCCGCTCACCCGCCAGGCGGTTGAGCTCGACGAACCGCTCCCACGTGTGGCCGCCGAGCTCCAGGGGCAGCGCCGCCTCCCAGTCCTCGACGAAGGGCACGGACCACGAGGTGTGCTCGCTGTCGTTGCTCCAGTCCAGGCGGGCGCCGACGAAGGCCCCGGCCTGGTCGGGGCCGAAGCTCGGCTGGAAGATGGGCATGGCCTCGGCGCCGTAGTAGCGGCAGGCCATGGCCGCCTCGGCCTGGTCGAGGTGCTTCGCGAAATCGGTGTCCGGGTGGATCTGGCCAGGCGGTCCGGGCACCCGCTCGCCGCCCTCCTTCGGCGCGGTGACGGCGACGCAGGGCCGGCCGATGATCTCCTGGTGCCAGAAGGCCCGCCAGCGCTCGAGCGCCGCGTCGAGATTCGGCTTCAAGCTCAGTTCCATCCGCAGGCTCCTCGCTCCGGGGAGGGTCGGGTCGCCGCCAGTGTAGCGGAAACGCGGCGGAAGGGAAATTACGAGAGCGTGGCCGTGCCTGTGCCCGCAGCATGATTGCGGACCTGTTTAGGTCCGCAATTATCGTCACCGGGCAACCTGACCCTGTTGCGGAAAGTCCCCTCGTCGGAAGACCGCCTGAAGGCGGCTCTTTCCCCCGGCTCCGGAGACTTGGACTTCCCGCAACAGGAACTACCAAGCCGTCCGTGGATCGACGTGGAGCTCTGACAGCGCACCCGCCCATGACAGTAGGGTGGCGTCCAGCCTGCCGGACGACCATCCGGTGTGGTGGAGCAGGGCGGCCGGGGATGTTGACAGAGGGCAACATGCGCGTAAGGCATTGATGTGCATGCAGTTAAGAGCGGATGGGAGGCGTGATCCCGCGGGGCACGTTGCCGATCGGCAACATCGGGCGAGCCACCGTGCGGTCCGGCCGTCTCAGGGCATCGATGGCGGACGCTTCTAACAACAGCCTTGCCAGGCACTTACGCCGATTCGCCGCAGTGGTCGCCCCGGCGGCGCGAGCGGCACGGTGTTTGCTGTGCATCTACCATTCGTGGTGCCGGAACAGGGTTAGAGCCCTTTGCCTCGGCCGGTGCCCCGGCCGGTGCCTAGGCAATGAACGAGATCAGGAACCCACGGCGAGAGGCGCGAAGGAGCACAACCAGATGAGGAAGCTTGCCGTAGCGGTGTGCGTGATGGCCATCGTGGCCCTGTGCGCCTGCCCGGCATCGGCCTTGCCGATCAACGTGGCGCGACAGGGCACGGCCAGCGAGTCGAACCCCGCCTATGGCGGCGTGGCCAGCCGAGCTATCGACGGCGGGCTGGGCAGGAGCTACGGCGCCGACGCGACCACCACGCATACGAACGCCAACCCCTTCAACTGGTGGGAGGTGGACCTCGGCGGGACCTACGACATCAGCCAGATCGACCTGCACAACCGCGGCGACTGCTGCACCCCCAATCGCCTGGGCGACTTCCGCGTCAGCGTGCTCGACGCCCCTGGCGGAAGCGTCGTCTACAGCGAGCACTTCCCAGGCGACGTGGGCATCGGCAACGTGGCGAGCTTCACCCCGCCCGCAGGCACCATGGGCCAGGTGGTGCAGGTGCAGATCGTCGGCGAGAACGGCGGCGCCAACGACGGGCGCAACAACGCGGGCACCGGCACCCTGTCGCTCCGCGAGGTCGTCGTCCTCGCCGACGCCGATGTGCCCAACGGCATCAACCTCGCGGCGAACTACGGCGTCGCAGAGCAGATCTCCACCCTCAACAACTCCTATCGCCCGGCGGCCCACAAAGCCATCGACGGCAACACCAACGGTGCCTTCACGGGCGGCTCGGTCACCCACACCAACGGCAATCGCACGGCCTGGTGGCAGGTGGATCTCACCGCGACGGCCAACCTCGACCACATCACGATCTTCGAGCGCACCGACGGCTGCTGCAACGGCCGGCTCAACAACTTCACCGTCAGCGTCCTCGACGAGACGATGGCCACCGTCTACAGCCAGTCGGTTGCCGACGTGCCCGGCCGCCTCGACCTCGCCCTGCCCTACGGCACCGAGGGCCGCCACGTCCGCGTGCAGTTCAACGACAACGGCTCCAGCCGCACCCTCGAGCTGGCCGAGGTGCAGGTCGCCGGCGGCGGGCTGCCCAACCTCGCGCGCAACCCGGCTGCCGTCGCCAGCCAGTCCACCACCTCGGCCGGTGGCGTGCCATCGAGGGCCATCGACGGCAATACCAATGGCTCGTGGGGCGCCGGCTCGGTCTCCCACACCAACCCCACCACGCCGAACAACTGGTGGCAGGTGGACCTCGGCGACGACTTCTCGCTCGACGAGGTGGTGCTCTACAACCGCGCCGATTGCTGCGGCGGCCGCCTCAGCAACTTCCGCCTCTCCGTCTTCGACGGCAGCGACGAGGTGTTCGGCCAGGACCTCTTCAAGGGCAGCGGCAGCGTGCCCCAGGGCGACTATCTGAGAGTGCCGCTGCCTGAGGGCACGATCGGCGACAGGGTCCGCGTGCAGCTCCTCGGCCAGAACAACGATGGCAACACGGTCGTGTCGCTGGCCGAGGCCCAAGTGTGGGGCAATCCCGATCCCACGACCGCCCCGCTCGCCACCTTCAGCGCCGAGGGTGCCACCAACGTCGCGCCGCTGCTCGGCGCCGGCTCGGCCAGCCAGTCGTCCGACTACAGCAGCGCCTACCCCGCCAGCAAAGCCATCGACAGGGACCTCGGCAACTTCAGCCACACCGCTGCCGGCGACACGCCGGCGACCTGGGAGGTCAATCTCCAGACCTCCGTGGCCCTCGAGAAGCTCGTGCTCCACAACCGCGATAGCTGCTGCCAGGGACGCCTCCGCGACATCACCGTCCAGATCTTCGACCCCACCGGCACCACCGAGGTGTTCAACTCCGGCCTCATCAACCCCGAGAACGCGATGGGAAGCCCCGCCGAGATCGAGATCGACCTCCGCGCACTCACCGGCGCCCCGGTGAGCGGCGGCCTCGTCCGGGTGACCCGCACCCCTGACCCCGACTTCTCCGGCGGCGGCAGCAGCCCCGACGACCGCGACATCCTCTCCCTCGGCGAGGTCCAGGCCTTCACCGACCGCCGCTACAAGAACGTCGCGCTCGGCGGCGCGGCCACCCAGTCGTCCACCCACGGAGCCGGCCCCGCCGCGAACGCCACCGACGGCAACCTGGGCAACTTCACCCACACCCTCAACTGGGACACGAATGCCACCCTGGAGGTGGACCTCGGCGCCACGTTCCAGCTCGAGTCGCTCATGCTCCACAACCGCGATAGCTGCTGCGGCGGGCGCCTGCGCGACGTCACCGTCGAGGTGCTCGGCAGCGACGGCTCCGTGGCATTCACCTCACCGCTCCTGAACCCCGAGAACGCTCTGGGCTCGCCCGACTTCATCCCCGTCGATCTCAAGGGGCTGACGGGCGGGGCGGTCGAGGGGCGCTTCCTCCGCGTCCATCGGACGCCCGACGACGACTTCTCGGGCGGCGGCAGCAGCCTCGACGATGCCAGGGTCCTCTCCCTCGGCGAGCTCCAGGCATACAGCTCGTTCGCCATCACCGGCGACACGGCCCCCGGCGGCATCAGCAAGCAGGGGCTGCTCTACCACCTCGATGCCGGCAAGGGCGTCGTCACCACCAGCTCGGGGGCGGCCACCTGGATCGACCAGAGCGGCAACGGCAACGACTTCGTCCAGGCCGCCGTCGCCAAGCAGCCCGATCTCGTGCCCAACGCCATCAACGGCCAGCCCGTGATCCGCTTCGACGGCGACAACTCCAGCAACGCCAACGCCGACGAGCTGGTCCTCGGCACCAGCACGACCCCGCGCACTGTGATCATCGTCAACAACACCTTCCAGTACCGCGGCCTCGACGGCATCTGGGGC
>CAZDNN010000250.1:0-1261 GCA_964506385.1 uncultured Planctomycetota bacterium | reverse complement strand
TGGAACGGCGATATCGGCGAGGTCATCGCCTTCGACCGCGTGCTGAACCAGGCCGAGCTGGCCATGGTCGCCAACCACCTGAGCGCCAAGTACGCCCTGCCTCTCACCTGGGCCGACCTCTACCGCGGCGACGAGCCCGCCCAGGGCAACTTCGACCGCGACGTCTTCGGCATCGGCCAGGTGGACGCCGCCAACAAGGTCACCGCGGCCGGCAGCGCCGGCCTTGGCCTCATGGTCGAGAACGGCTCCCTAGGCGACGGCGACTTCCTCCTCGCCGGCCACGCCCGGCCCATCAACAGCATCGTGGACACCCAACTAAGCGGCTTCGCCATCGACCGGTGGGACCGCGCCTGGTTCCTCGACAAGACAGGCGACCTCGACGCCCTGCTCACCTTTGACTTCGGCGA
The DNA here is from genome assembly GCA_964506385.1 of uncultured Planctomycetota bacterium. Classification (GTDB taxonomy): domain Bacteria; phylum Planctomycetota; class PUPC01; order DSUN01; family DSUN01; genus CAZDNN01. Next base: position 854 of record CAZDNN010000250.1, on the reverse strand, counting down.
CGCCGGCCTCCCGTTCCTCGGTCTCCCGCTCGACGACGCGTACCAGTTCGCCCTGCTCTACGCCGACGAGCTGGGCGACGACTTCGAGGTCCTCGACTGGAATCACTGGACACTCAACGGCGACCAAGTGTCGTTCGCCATCCCCGACGCGATGCTGCGCGACGGCTACTACACCCTCGGCACCGCCTACGTGCCCGAGCCGGCGACCCTCAGCCTGCTCGCCCTCGGCGCCCTGGGCCTGCTGCGGCGTCGCAAGCGCTGGTGAGGCAACAGGTCGGCTCCAACCAAGACGGGGAGTTTCCGGAGGTGCCGGATGATGAGGCAGATCTGCGCGCCGTTCTCACTGGCGGCAGCGGCGTACCTGTGCGTGGCGGTCGCGGCAGCGGCGCCCGTGGCGCAGTGGCGCTTCGAGGGCGCGGCGGGCGCCGCTGTGGGCATCGAGCCCAACGCGCTGAGCCCAGGATTCCTCGACGGCACGGGCCAGAACGGCGCGGCCTACAGCGGCTCGGTCGTCTTCCCCACCATCGTCGACCCGCTCACGGGCGCGGTGCTGGCGAACGCCACGTCGCTGAACATGGAGGGGAGCCGCCAGGTGCGCGTGGCCGACAATCCTGCGCTCGACAGCGCGAGCTTCACCATCGAGAGCTTCGTCCAGGTCGGCAAGCAGGGCGGCTACCCGGCCTACATCGCCCATCGCCAGACCGGCCCCGACCGCGGCTGGCAGCTCGACATCAATCCCAGCGAGTACGCCCGCACCCGCTTCGACACGGCCGCAGAGTCGAACCAGGTGGTCGGCTCGGGCGCGGCACAGAGCCTCGCCGACGGCGCGTGGCACCACACCGCCGTGAAGATCG
>CAZDNN010000249.1:0-8822 GCA_964506385.1 uncultured Planctomycetota bacterium | reverse complement strand
GGCTACATGGACCGCGCCGTCGCCGACGTGGTCGAGTGCGTGCTCACCGGCCGCGAGTGCGAGCTGTGCGCCCGCCACGCCATGAACGCCACGGAGATCATCTTCGGGTGCTACGAGTCCAGCCGCCGCCGCGCCCGCATCGACTGCCCGCTCGACATCGACGACAACCCCCTCGAGACGATGATCCAATACGGCGACGTGCCCTTCGCCCCGGAGGGGTAGTCTGCCCAGGATGCGGCAGCGGTTCCGGGTTCCTGGTTCCGGGTTCCAGGGGCAAGAGAGAGAGCCCCGCATCCGAGCCTCCGGCACCCGGAACCCGGAACCTGGAACCCGGAACCTGAAACCTGAAGCCGTCCCCCCTGGCCGCAGGGCTTTGCCATGCGCATCCCCATGCTGGCTCGCTTCTCCGCCTACGGGTTCCTCAAGAACCAGCAGTACTACGACCCCTTCCTCATGCTCGTCTTCCTCGAAAAGGGCCTGTCGTTCACCGTCATCGGCGCCCTCTACGGGTTCCGGGAGCTGGCGGTGAACGTGATGGAGGTGCCGAGCGGGGTGGTGGCCGACCTGTGCGGGCGTCGCGGCTCGATGGTCCTGTCGCTGTCGTCCTACATCGTGTCGTTCCTCGTCTTTGGGCTGAGCGGGACGACGTGGCACCTGTTCCTCGGCATGTTCCTCTTCGCGGTGGGCGAGGCGTTCCGGACGGGCACGCACAAGTCGATGATCCTGGAGTGGCTGCGTATCCAGGGCCGCGCGAAGGAGAAGACCAAGACCTATGGCTATACCCGCTCGTGGTCGAAGATGGGCTCGGCGGTCGCCGCGGTCATCGGCCCCGTCATCGTGCTGGCCACGGGGCGGTTCTCCTACACCTTCCTGTTCGCCATCCCGCCCTACGTGCTGGGCGTGATCAACCTGCTGGCCTACCCTCGGGAGCTCGAAGGCGATCCCAAGCCGCCGCCGTCGATGTGGGAGATGGCGGTGCACCTGTTCAGAGCGTTCCGGCAGGCGCTCGCCGACGGGCGGCTGCGCCGGGTGCTGCTGGAGTCGATGGCCTACCAGGGCAGCTACAAGGTGGTGAAGGACTACGTGCAGCCCGTGATCAAGCAGATGGCGGTGGGACTGCCGCTGCTGGCGGCGATGTCGGTGAATCGGCGGACGGCGCTGCTGGTGCCTCTGGTCTACGTGCCGCTCTACCTGCTGTCGAGCGTCGCGTCGCGGAAGTCATCGTGGTTCGCCGACCGCTTCGGCGGGGAGAGCCGGGCGTCGCGGTGGCTGTGGGTGGTGACGCTGATCGTCGCCATGCCGATCGCGGTCGCGCTGTGGCTGGAGGTGATGTGGCTGGCGGCCGCGGGATTCGTGGCGCTGGCGGCGTTGCAGAACTTCTGGCGGCCCATCGTCATCACCCGCGTGGACAACGAGACGGACGCGGCCATGGGCGCGACCATGCTCTCGATCGAGTCGCAGGCCAAGTCGCTCGGCGCCATGGTCCTGGCGCCGCTCCTGGGCTACGCCGTGGACAGGCTCGCGGCCTCGCCTGAGCAACCGGCGCTCTGGGTGGTCGGTGTCGCGGGCGTGGCCATCGCCCTCATCGGATCCCTCCTTCCGGCCATGGGGCCCGCTGCCGCAGAGCAGGCCAGTTCGTAGTCTCGCGTCGTTGCCCTGGGTCGGCTGCCGCGGCACGCTCACGCACGCCTCCATCAGCCCGGGCGCTCGCCGCGGTGCGGACCCTGGCCTGCCAAAATGGCAGGGCGGTCGCCAGAATAACGGCCCCGGCGAAGCGGCTCCTCCCACGCGACCCCTGCCCCATGTCTTGCACACAACACGAGTTGCAGCGGAAGTGCGTGTTTTGGCACAGCCGTTGCATTCGCCGTTCAACAGAAGTCGCTCGGAGCGGCCGAGCGGCAGCGAACGCCTCGAAAGCGGTCGTTGTCTCGTGCAGAAAGGAGGTGGTTGAGATGTTGTGGCCAGTCGCTCGACGGTTTGGCTGGTGGGACTGGGATCCGTGGGCGGAACTCCGGCAGGTGCAGCGTGAGATGAACAGACTGTTGGAAGGCATGGAGCGCCGGAGCCGCGCGGACCTCCCGGCCCTGAACGTGTGGCGGGGGCAGGACGGCTCCCTCGTCACGGCCGAGGTGCCGGGGATTGACCCCAGGGATCTCGACATCTCAGTGCGGGGCAACACGCTGGTCCTCCGCGGCAAGCGTGAGCCCGACGAGTTGGAGGACGGCGATGCCTACCATCGGCGAGAGCGCCAGTACGGCCAGTTCGTCCGCTCGCTCCAGCTCCCGCACCAGGTGGATGCCGAGAAGGTGGAAGCCACCTACCGCAAGGGGATCCTGCGGCTCAAGCTCCCGATGGCCGAGGCCGACAAGCCGAAGCGAATCACAGTCAACGCCGGGTGAGAGAACGTGAGCGAAAGGAGGTGAGCGACCATGGCGACGAACACTGAAGTCCAGAAGCGAGAGGACCAGGCGCCAACCAAGGCCCAGCGCGTGGCCTCCGTGCAGGCCGTGCCCTTCGATGCAGACATCTACGAGCGCGACGACGCCCTGGTCGTGGTGGCCGATCTGCCAGGTTGCGACGAGCAGTCGGTGGACATCGGGGTCGAGCGCGGCGTGCTCACCATCGAGGGCCGTGTCGAGCCCGAGGAGGAGGATAAGAGCTACCGGCTTGACTTCGCCGAGTACACGCCGAGCAACTTCCGCCGATCCTTCATCCTCTCGAGCGAGGTGAACGTGGATGCCATCGAGGCGAGCATGAAGGACGGAGTCCTGCGGGTCGCGCTGCCGAAGGTGGAGGAGGCACGGACGAAGAAGATCGCAGTCAAGACAGGGTGAGACAGTGCGTCTCCGCCCGTCGTGAGCGAGAAGAAGAGCGAAAGGAGGAACAGCCCATGTCGATCCGCGACTTGATCCCGTGGCGCCGGCGAGGCAGCCAAGTGCCTGTCCGGAGCCGCACCGACAACCCCTTCCTGGCGTTGCAGGAGGAGATGAACCAGCTCTTCAACCGATTCCTGGGCGGCTGGGACCTCGGACCGTTCCGGGAGTGGCCTGGGTTCGAGGGGACCTTCGCCCCGAGCGTGGACGTCTCAGAGAACGACACCGAGGTCCGCATCCAGGCTGAGCTGCCTGGCATGGACGAAAGCGACCTCGACGTGTCGCTGTCCAACGGCGTCCTGACCATCCAGGGCGAGAAGAAGGAGGAGCACGAGGAGAAGGACGGAAGCCGCTACTACTCCGAGTGCCGCTACGGCCGCTTCCGCAGGGACATTCCGCTGCCCGCGGAGGTGGACGAGGCGAAGGCCGAGGCGACCTTCACCAAGGGCGTCCTGACCGTCACGCTGCCGAAGACGCCCGAGGCTCAGGAGCGGCGCAGGCAGATCGAGGTCAAGGCCTCCTCCTGATGCGCCTGCGCTGGCGGCAACGCGCCCAGCGGGGCACCGCCGAGCGGGCAGTCCGGCGAGACGAGCAGACCCAGCCGGCTGTGAGAGAAGGAAAGCGGCTGCACCCGGAGACGAGGACACTACCGTCGGACGTGCCCGGCGCCCCGCCCCGCTGGGCAGCCTCACGGTCGGGGAAAGGAGACTGAGCCATGGCGGTTTCATTGCGGCGTTTCGCGACGAAGGAAAGAGTGCTGGTGCTGGCCATTGGGCTGGCTGTCGTGGCGGCTGCTGTCGGGGCGACGCAGCTCTTGCCCTCACTGTGCTATGCCGCCGAGAAGGCCGAAGCCAGGGCGGCACAGGAGCATCTGGCGAAGCTGGAGCAGGCCTCCACGGCCTTCCGCCTGGTGGCCAAGGCGCTGCGGCCCAGCGTGGTGAGCATTCGTGCGACCAAGATCCTGCGGGCCGCCGAGGCGCCCCAGTTCCGCCACCCCTTCGGCGACGACCCGTTCATGCGACGCTTCTTCGGCGACGACTTCTTCGAGCGCTTCTTCGGCAACCAGCCCCACGGGGGCCAGCAGTTCCGCCAGAGCGGGATCGGCACCGGCGTGGTCGTGGACGCCAAGGGCTACGTCCTCACCAACAACCACGTGGTGGCCGATGCCGACGAGGTGGTGGTGCAGCTCTCGGACAAGCGGGAGTTCCGCATCAGCAGGGACGAGATCGACAAGCGGGTGTTCACCGACCCCAAGTCGGACCTGGCGGTGCTGAAGATCGACGCCAAGGACCTCGCGCCGGCGAAGCTCGGCGACAGCGACAAGCTGGAGGTCGGCGACTGGGTCGTCGCCATCGGCAATCCCTTCGGCCTCGAGCTCACCGTCACGGCAGGCATCTGTAGCGCCAAGGGCCGCGCGCTGGCCAACCTGGCCGAATACCAGGACTTCATCCAGACCGATGCGGCGATCAACCCCGGCAACAGCGGCGGGCCGCTGGTGAACCTGCGCGGCGAGGTGATCGGCATCAACACAGCCATCTTCTCGCGCAGCGGCGGCTACATGGGCATCGGCTTCGCCATCCCCATGAACATGGCTCGCACCATCATGGACCGCCTGATCGAGCACGGCAAGGTCGAGCGCGGGCAGCTCGGGGTGTTCATCCAGGACCTCACGCCCGATCTTGCCAAGAGCTTCGGGCTGAAGGAGACCAAGGGTGTCGTGGTGCCCAAGGTCGTACCCGACTCGCCGGCGGACAAGGCGGGCGTAAAGACGGGCGACGTGATCCTCGAGGTTGGCGGCAAGGCTGTCAAGAACGCCCAACAGCTCAAGAACAGGGTCGCCTCGTTGCCGATCGGCAAGGAAGTGGATGTCGTCGTCCAACGCAACGGCAAGAAGCTGACCCTGAAGGCGACGATCGCGGCGCAGCAGGAAGGCGCCACATCGGGCCTTGATGCCTACGGTTTCGAGGTCCAGGACCTCACGCCCGAGCTCGCCCGACGCTTCGGCTACCAGGACGCGGAGGGGGTGGTCGTTGGGACCGTCAGGCCCGGCAGCCCGGCCGACGCCGCGGGACTCCGACCCAACGATCTCATCGTCGCCATACAGCATCGAAGCGTGCGGAACGTCGCAGAGTTCCGCCAGGCGCTCCAGGCGGCAGACCCCTCGCGGGGACTCCTCCTGCTGGTCCGCAACCAGTTCGGAACCCGCTACCTGGTGTTGAAGGGCAGGTAGCATCGTTGGCGTGGCGCCGTCCTCAGTGCTCGCTTTGCAGGAAGGCGAGCGCCTCATGCTTCTGGCCCGTTAGACGGGCGCAGACCATCCAGTTGCGCGTCTGGCGGGTGACCTTGAGCAGCAGGCGGTTGACGCCCTTGTTCAGCGAGACGCGGACCTGGCGGTCGTCGATGCGGAATCGGGCGCCGGCGCGGGAGTGGACCTGCTTGCCGTTGAGGTACGCCACGCAGCCCTCCTCGTAGCCGAGCTTGAGCAGCGCCAGCGTGTCCTCGGACACGGTGACCTCCGCGTAGAGAAGCGCGCCCGTGTTGGCCTCATCGGCGACGGCTCTCTTGAGATCCACGACGCCGGCAGGGTCGTTGGTCTGGAGCGGCTTCCACCTGCGCTCGACGCCGGCGGCCTTGACGGCCTGTTGGGGGTCGGCGCCGTCCTTCTCGGGGCCGAGCTGCTGGTTGAACAGCTTGTTCTGCGGGTTGGGGAAGGGGCCGCAGACCCACCAGCGGGTGACAAAGCCGCCGAGCTGCGCGACGCCCTCCTTGATCCCGAGCTTCCGCAGGTCATCCCGAACGCGGCGGATCTGGCCGTGGTCGTTGCTGCGGCGGACCAGCGTGGTGAGGGCGGCGACCGCGGCGTCCTTCTTCCCCGCCTTCGCCAGGCCCTGGGCGATCTGGCGGATGGCGTTGTGGGCGTCGCCGCCGACGCGGCGGTCGCGGAGGATGCCGCACAGGTCTTCGAGCGCGTCGGGGTCGCCGAGCTTGCCGAGCGCGCGGGCGGCCTGCCTGCGGCCCTCGTCGTCGCTGACGGTCTTGCGGCCGAGCGCCAGGCGGAAGATGGCCATGGCCTTCGCGCGGTCGGCCTCGATGACGGCGTCGGCATAGGCGAGGCTGGCGCGCACCGCGGCGTCGCGGGCCGGCCCCTCAGGCCCCGTTGCCGCCTCGACGAGCAGCGGCACGGCCGCGGGGTCCTTCCGCTGGGCGAGCCCCTCGAGCGCCGCGGCCCTCACGGCGGGATCGCGGTGCTTCGCGCTGGCGAGCAGCAGGGCGCTCACCCCAGGGTGGCCGCGCCAGCTCAGGACGCCGAGGATGGAGGCGAGCCCCGCGGGCTTCGCATCCCTGGCGGCTGCGGCGATGGCGGCGGTGGCCTCCTTGCTGCGGGTGCGGCGAAGCGCGTAGGCGGCGGCTGCCCGGACGGCCTTGTCCTCGGCATTGAGCGCATCGAGGATGGCTGGGACAGCCTTCGGCGCGTCCAGGAGCGCCAGGGCCTCGAGCGCGGCGACGCGCACGCCCGCATCAGGGTCCTTCGCCGCGTCGAGCAGGACGGCCAGGTGCACGGGGTCTCTGTGGCCGGCCAGCGCGCGGAGCAAGCCGGCCTTCGCGTCCTTCTGTGACTTCCCGATGGCCGCGGCGATGGCATCGGCGGCTTTCTTGCCCGGAATGCGGGCGAGCGCCTGCTCGGCGGCCAGGCGCTGCGGCGCCTCCTTCTCAGCCCCGACCGCGGCGATGAGGACCCCCACCGCGGCCTCCGCCTTCAGAGCCCCGAGAGACCTGTAAGCTGCGACCCGGACGCCCGGATCGTTGTCCTTCGCCGCGTCCAACACGAACGGCACGGCCGCGTCATCCCCGCGCTGGCCCAGGACGCCGGCGAGGCGCGCCTTGAGCGCCGCATCGGCGGACTTGGCCTTGGCGACGATGGCGCCAGTCGCCTCCTTGTCGGGCAGGAGGACCAGGGCGCGGGTTGCCGTCTCGCGCTGCTCGGGGCCGCGGCCGATGGCGGCAACAAGGGTGTCCACGTCCCGCGCGCTCCCGGCCTTGCCGATGCCGATGAGCGCGGCGCATCGGAGGTGGGTCTCCTTCGCGTCGAGCAGGGGGCGGAAGAGACGCAGGGCAGCAGTCCTGTCGCCGGCGGCGGCCAGCCGCTCCGCGAGGGCGAGATAGGCGTTGTTGGCCTGATCCCGCGCGTGGCCTTCGCCCTTGCCGAGCAGCGCGGCGACGGTTGCCTGGGCCTCGGGGCTGCCGATGCGGGCCAGGGCCTCGACGGCGTGGAGGCGCACCTCCATGTCGGCGTCGGCGGCCTGGGCGATGAGGAGCTTGACGAAGCGCCCCTCGCGGCGGAACCCCAGCGCGTCGATGAGCGCGATGCGGAACGGCTTGTCGGCGCCCTTGAGTGCGGCGCGGAGCGCGTCGCCGGCCTCGGGAGACGGATTGCGCATCAGCGCGCGGCGTGCCGGCTCCCGCAGGTCTCTGTCGGTCAGCAGCGCGGCGAGGGTCGGGATGACCTCGAGGCGGCCGGTGCGCTCGATGTGGCGGATGACCCGCGCGCGGCCGAGGGTCGTGAGGGCGGGGTCCTTGACGTGTGCCGCCAGCGCCTTCGCGACGGCCGCGCGATGGGGCTCGAAGCCGGGGGCTGAGGCGTAGTGGCAGAGCTGCTCGAGCGGGCGGTCGGCGCGTTCCCACTGGCTCGTGTCGTCACCGGCAAGGCCCTTCACCAGGTGGCCGACGGCGACGCGGCAGTCGGCCTCGATCGCCTCGGCTGCCCGCTGGGGCTGCTTCTCCTTGCTCGTCAGCTCGGCCGTGAGTCGGCGGATCGCCTCATCGGGCGAGGGCGCGTCCGCCTCGCCCGCGACAGCCGCCATGGCGACCCCAAGAGCGATAATCCCCGCGACGCCCAACTTCGTCCTCATCGGTCACTCCTCCGAGCCGCAGTGGTCTTGTGGACGGAGGCAACTATATGCCGCTGTCCGGCGCAAGTCAAACGGTCGAGGGATCCGCACCGCCGCCAACACGCTGCAGGCGATCGCAGCGGGGCGAGCGTGCGTCCTCCGTTGACACAGGGAAGCGTGTGGGCTATACATAGGCCATCCTGCCAGCGTTCGAGGGCCTGGAGAAGGAAGCTCATGAGCGAGATGACCTCTGCCGAGCGGGTGCTGCGCGTCCTGCGGCGCCAGGAGCCCGACCGCATTCCCCACTTCGAGTGGATCATCGACCGCCACGTCCGCCACGCCATCTGCCCCGGCTCCACCACCGAGGAGTTCACCCTCCGCATGGGCCTCGACGCCATCCTCACGGGCGCCGACTACAAGAAGACGCCCATCGGCCCTGGCCTCGTCCGCCACGAGTGGGGCATGGTGATGAAGGACTCGGGCGAGGAGCACGGCGTCGCCGTCGAGCATCCCATCGCGACGATGGACGACCTTCGCGCCTACACGCCCCCCGACCCCCACGCCCCAGGCCGCTTCGACAGCCTCGACCGCGTGGTCAAACGCTACAAGGGCAAGCTCGCCATCGGCGTCCACCTCAACGATGTCTTCTCCATCCCGCGCTACCTCGCGGGCTTCGAGACGCTCATGATGTCGCTTGCCACGGAGCCCGAGCTGATCGCCGGCCTGGTGGACATTTCGGTGGATACCAACATCGAGCTGGCGAAGGAGGTGGCGAAGCGCGGCGCCGACTTCGTCTTCACCGGCGACGACTACGCCTCGGCCGACGGGCCCTTCATGTCGCCCGCCATGTTCCGCGAGCACTTCTACCCGGGCCTCAAGCGGGTGATGGGCGCCTTCAATGACCTCGGCCTGCCCGTCATCGTCGGCGGACCCCACGCCAGCTTGAGCCCGGACGAATGCCTGCAGTTCGCCGACGCCGTCTGCCTCGGTGAGGGCGAAGGACCCCTGCGCGAGTTCTGCGACGCCATGCTCAATTCCGGCCTGAACAAAAAACTGAAAT
>CAZDNN010000248.1:0-8842 GCA_964506385.1 uncultured Planctomycetota bacterium | reverse complement strand
CTGCGCGGCTTCGTGTGGGGCGACCAGGCCGGCTCGTGGCAGCACGCCTGCTGCCTCTACGGCGAGCAGGAGATGATCCTCGCCGCGATCGACGACCCGGCCTGGGTCCACCGACTGCTGCGGGTCCTCACGGACAAGAAGCTTCGCTTCATCGAGGGGTCGCTGGACGGCGCGAAGTTCGACCTCATCGAGACGGGCGGCGGGGCAGGCTCGAGCACGGTCATCTCGCCGAAGCTCCACGAGGAATTCTGCCTGCCCTACGACCGCGAGGTCCACGAGGCCTGCCACGCCGTCGGCCACCGTGTGGTCTATCACACCTGCGGCGGGATGATGCCGCTGCTCGAGCTGATCGCCGCCAACGGCTGCGATGCGTCCGAGACGCTCAGCCCCCCCAGCGTCGGCGGCGACGTGGATGACCCCGCCGAGGTCAAGCGCCGCATCGGCGACCAGGTGTGTCTCATCGGCGGGATGAACCAGTTCCAGATCCTCACCGACGGCACGCCCGAGCAGATCCGTGCCGAGGTGCGCCGGCTCTTCGAGACGGCCGGGCAGGGCGGCGGCTACATCTGCTCGACATCCGACCACTTCTTCGACACACCGCCCGAGAACCTCCAGGCCTACGCCGACGCGGCCAGGGAGTGCGTCTACTGAGAAAGTGCACCGTGTTCGGGGCCACCGTGTTGGCTTTGCTTTCCAGTGTGCCCAGCCCGAGTTTTCCTCTTTGGTTGCGGCCGCAGGCCGCGGTAGGAGGACAGGCCAGTGAAGAGAATGGGAACGACGGTGATGGTGGCGATGGCCGTGGCTCTTGGCCTGGCGGCGACGGGCTGTGTGCCCAGGAGGCCCAGGGCGATGCGCTACGGCTCGGTGATCGGCATCAAGCCGGAGAACATTGCGGAGTACAAGAAGCTCCACGCCGCCGTGTGGCCCGAGGTGCTGGCCAAGCTCAAGGAGGTGAACGTCCGCAACTACTCCATCTACCTCGCCGAGGTGAAGAAGGGCGAGTTCTACCTCTTCAGCTACTTCGAGTACACGGGCAGCGATTTCGAGGCCGACATGAAGAGGATGGCCGACGACCCGAACACCCAGCGCTGGTGGAAGCACACCGACCCCCTCCAGGTGGGCGTCGAGACCCGCAAGGAGGGTGAGTGGTGGCACGGGATCGAGGAAGTGTTTCACATGGACTAGCAGCCCGTGGCAGAAGTCCGTTCGGACTGCGTGCGGGTCTTCGGGCCGATCTCCGCGTTGCGAGATCTCGACGAATCCACCGATTCGCCTGCGATCTCGCGCCTTGACCTCGGCCCGAATCCCTCGCACTCGTCTGCGAAGGACTTCTGCCACGGACTGCTAGCCCGTCGTCCTTGGGACGGCGGCCACTTTTTTCGAGGGCAGTGAGATGAACGCGGGAACCTGGCGGCATGGGGCGTGGGCGGCGGTCGCCGGCCTGGCGCTGCTGGTCTGTGGCCGCGCGCTGGCCGCGGAGCCGGCCGACTTCCTGAAGGCCAAGCCCGAGGACATGACGTGGTGGCGCGAGGCGCGCTTCGGCCTCTTCATCCACTGGGGCCCCGTGAGCCTCAAGGGCACCGAGATCGGCTGGTCGCGCGGCGGCGAGCGCCGCGGCAGGAAGGGCAGAGGCCCCATCCCCGCCGAGGTCTACGACAACCTCTACAAGCAGTTCAACCCCACGAAGTTCGATGCCAGGGAGTGGGTCGAGATCGCCAAGGCCGCGGGGATGAAGTACCTGGTCTTCACCACCAAGCACCACGACGGCTTCTGCGAGTTCGACAGCAAGCTCACCGACTACAAGATCACCAACTCGCCCTTCGGGCGCGACGTCGTGGCCGAGCTGGCCGAGGCCTGCCACGAGGGGGGCATCGGCCTCGGCTTCTACTACTCGCCGCCCGACTGGCACCATCCCGACTACAGGACCAGGAACCACGCCCGATACATCCAGTACCTCCACGGCCAGCTTCGCGAGCTGTGCACGAACTACGGCAAGGTGGACATCATCTGGTTCGACGGCCTTGGAGGCAAGGCGACCGACTGGGGTTCCGACAGGCTCTTCAAGATGATCCGCACCCTCCAGCCCCACGTCATCATCAACAACCGCGCCGGCCTGCCCGGCGACTTCGACACCCCCGAGCAGCGGGTCGGGCGCTTCCAGACCGATCGCCCTTGGGAATCGTGCATCACCATCTGCCGCCAGTGGGCGTGGAAGCCCAACGACCGGATGAAGTCGCTCAAGCAGTGCATCGACACGCTCGTGAAGTGCGCCGGCGGCGACGGCAACCTGCTGCTCAACGTGGGCCCCATGCCCACGGGCGAGATCGAGCCGCGCCAGGTCGTGCGCCTCAAGGAGATCGGCGCCTGGCTCAGCAAGCATGGGCAGGCCATTTACGCTACCCGCGGCGGGCCGTTCCGGCCGGGTGCCTGGGGCGCGGCCACATGCAAGGGCAACACGATCTACGTCCACATCCTCGCGTGGAAGGGCGAGGCGCTCGTGCTGCCGCCGCTGCCGAAGAAGATCGTCGGCAGCTCCGTCCTGACCGGCGGCACGGCCGAGGTCAAGCAGACCGACGAGGCGGTCACCATCTCCGTGGCGAAGGCCCATCGTCAGGAGATCGACACCATCGTCGCCCTGGAGCTCGACGGCCCGGCGACCGACATTCGGACCGGGGTCCTCCGCTCAGGCTCTGTGGCCGTCGGCAAGAGGGCTACGGCGTCGAACGTCTATCAGAAGATGGCCACCTACAGCCCTGGCAAGGCTTTCGATGACGACCCCGAGACCCGCTGGGCGACCGACGCGGGAACGCACTCGGCGTGGCTGGAGGTCGATCTCGGCCAGCCGACCACCATCGCTCGCGCCGTCATCCGCGAGGCATACGCGAGCCGCGTCCAGGAGTTCGAGCTTCAGGTCAGGGAAGGCGGGGGCTGGCGCACCGTCGCCCGCGGCACCACCCTCGGCGACGAGCGGGAGTTGAAGTTCCCGCCCGTCACCGCCCGCGCTGTCCGCCTGAACATCCTGAAGGCGACCGAGGGCCCGACGATCTGGGAGTTCCACCTTCTCCCGCCCAGGAAGTGAGGCGAGAGGGTCCGATGCCGATGACGCCCGAGCAGACCATCGTCCTGCACATGGAAGGCATCGTGAAGGACTTCCCCGGGGTCCGGGCGCTGGACCATATCGACTTCGAGGTGCGCGAGGGCGAGATCCACGCGCTCATCGGCGAGAACGGCGCCGGCAAGTCCACCCTCATGAACGTCCTGGCCGGGCGGTTCGCCGACTACGAGGGGCGGATCGAGCTCTTCGGCCAGGAGGTGCGGCTCGCAAGCCCCCGCCAGGCGCTCGCGCTCGGCATCGGCGTGATCTACCAGGAGCTGAGCGTCCTGCCGGACCTCTCGGTGGCCGAGAACATCCTGCTCGGCCACGAGCCGCCAGGGCGGGTGCCGGGCACGCTGAGCCGCCGTCGGTTGGTCGAGCGGGCGCGGGAGGTGGTCGATCGCCTGGGCTTCGACCTCCCGCTCGACGAGCCGGTCGGGAACCTGACCCACGCCCGGCAGTGCCTGGTGGAGATCGCCCACGCCATCCGCAAGGACGTGCGGGTCCTGGTGCTCGACGAGCCGACGGCGTCGCTCGGCGGCGGGGACGTCGAGCGGCTGTTCGCCGTGATGCGCGACCTGAAGGCCAGGGGCATCGCCATCGTCTATATCTCCCACCGCCTCGCCGAGCTGCCGCAGATCGCCGACCGGGTGACGGTCCTCCGCGATGGCAAGGTGGTGGGGACGCGGCCGATGGCGGAGTGCAAGATCTCGGCGCTGAGCCACATGATGCTCGGGCGCAAGCTGGCCGAGATGTTCCCGCCCCGCCGGAACATGACGCGCGAGGTGCTGCTCCGGGTCGAGGGCCTGACGCGGCCTGGGGTGTTCGAGGACATCTCGTTCGAGCTCCGCGGGGGCGAGATCCTGGGCCTGGCGGGCCTGGTGGGCTCGGGCCGCACGGAGATCGCCAGGGCCATCTTCGGCGCCGACAAGGCTCAGGGACGCTGTGTGCTCGGGGGCAAGGCCATCCGCCGCCGCTCGCCGGTGCGGAGCAGGTCGCTCGGCATCGGGATGATCCAGGAGGACCGCAAGCGCTGCGGCGCCATCACGGGGCTGTCGGTCGCCCAGAACCTGGGCATCACCATCCTCGACCGGCTCTCGACCTGGTGGGGCTTCCTGCCTCGGCGGCGGATCCGCGCGAACGCCGAGCGCAGGATCGCCGACATGGGCGTGCGGCCACCCGACCCGGGGCGGGCCATCGAGCTCCTCAGCGGCGGCAACCAGCAGAAGGTGATCGTCGGCCGCTGGCTCGCCCGCGACCCCAGGGTGCTCATCCTCGACGAGCCGACCCAGGGCATCGACGTGGGCACCAAGGCTCAGATCTACCGCCTCATCATGGACCTCGCGTGCGAGGGCCGTGGCATCCTGCTGATCTCCTCAGAGCTCATCGAGCTCGTCGAGCTGTGCGACCGCATCCTCATCATCCGCGAGGGGCGCCTGACGGGCGAGATGCCCGGCCCGGGGGCCGACGTGGACGCTCTCTTCGAGGCGTGCATCGAGAAAGGCGGCACATGAGCACCAACGCCGGGGCACCCACGGAGCGCAAGGGCGGCTGGAAACCGTCGTTCCAGGTCATCCAGGCCTGCACCGTGTTGGTCCTGCTGCTTGTCCTGTGCGTCGTCTCGGCGGCACAGACCAGGACGTTCCTCACCTGGCGGAACCTGGTCTACAACCTCTTGACGAATGCGGCCTACGTGGGCATCATCGCGTGCGGGATGACCTTCGTGATGGTGGCCGGCGGCTTCGACCTGTCGGTGGGCTCCACCACCACGGTATGCAGCGTGGTGGCGGTGCTCGTGCTCCAGGCGATGGCCGGCCACCCTGTGTGGGTGGCTATCGCCGTCGCCATCGCGGCCACGGCCTGCGCGGGGACGCTTCTGGGAGCGGCGAACGGCGCATCTGTGGCCTATGTGGGTGTGAACCCGTTTGTGACGACCCTGAGCACGATGCTCATCTTCCGCGGCATCGCCCTCATCATGACCCACGGGGGGCAGACCCTCAGCGTGCCCCTCTCGCAGCAGGAGGCGTTGACCCAGGTCTACTGGGGCAAGGTGGCGGTCTTCGGCAGCCAGGCGCACCGGCTCACGGTGCCGATCCTGATGTTCCTCGGCGTGTTCGCCGTCAGCGTGTACGTGCTGCGGTTCACGCGGTTCGGCCATTACGTCTACGCCGTAGGCGGCAACGAGCAGGCGTCGTGGCTGGCGGGCATCAACACCTCGCTCGTCAAGGCGGCGACGTATGCCATCTGCGGGCTGACGTGCGCTATCGCGGCGGTGATCTACACGGGGATGTCGAACACGGCGCAGGCCGCCAGCTACCAGGGCCTCGAGCTGGTGGTGATCGCCAGCGTGATCGTGGGCGGCACGCCGCTCGGCGGCGGCAGCGGCGGCCTGTTCTTCACCCTCATCGGGCTACTGGTCCTGTCGGTTATTGAGAACCTGCTGCCGCAGTTCGGCGTGCAGGAGGAGTATCGCAACATCGTGCGCGGGCTGATCATCCTGATTGTCGTCGCCGTGGACGTGCTGGTCCGCGGCTCGGGGCGCAAGGCAAGGAGGTAGCGAGATGTCCAAGGCGTTGCTGGCGGCGGGCCTGATCGCGGTCGCGCTGGGCGCAGTGCTCGGCTGCTCCGGCGAGGAGAAGACGACGATCGGCTTCTGCATGACCCTCGACCACCCCTACTGGCAGAACATGCGCCTCGGCGCCATCGACGAAGGCAAGAAGCTCGGCGTCGAGGTCATCATCATGAACGCCAAGGAGGACCCTGTCCTCCAGATCCAGCAGATCCAGGAGCTCATCGCCCGCCAGGTGGACGTGGCGTGCGTGGTGCCCATGAAGAAGGAGCCGCTGGTCGCGGGCATCCGCGCGCTCAACGAGGCAGGCATCCCCGTCATCATCGTCAACCGCGAGGTGGCCGAGGGCTGCGACTACCTGTGCTACACCGGCACCGACACCTACGCCGGCGCCGTCACCTCCGCCGAGATCCTCATGAAGGCCATCGGCGGCGAGGGCGGCATCGTCGAGCTCCACCAGCACAAAGGCACCGGGCCGCAGCTCATGCGCTCCCAGGCCCTCCGCGACGTGATGAAGAAGCACCCCAAGGTCGAGCTGCTGGCGAGCGTGCCTCACGACGGCGACCGCGGGAAGGCGATCAAGGAGACCCAGGTGCTGCTCGGCAAGTTCCCCGCCCTCAAGGGCATCTACGCCCACGGTGACAACTTCGCCATCGCCGCCGCCTCCGCCTGCATCGAGGCAGGCCGCAAGGACATCGCGATCGTCGGCATGGGCGGCAGCGAGGAAGCCATCGAGGCCATCAAGGCGGGCAAGATCACGGGCACCAGCTACCAGCAGCCCGAGGAGGAGGGGCGCTCCGCCATCCGCCTCGCCGTCAAGCACCTGCGGGGCGAGCCGCTCGATGCCCGCCACATGATCCCGTGTCCTGCCATCACGAAGGACAACGCCGACCAGTTCAAAGGGCAGTTCTGACCATGGCTCGCACGACACTGCGTAGCGCCGCGTTCGCTGCCGCATTCCTCTCCGCATTCGCCATTGGGGCAGAGGCCCAGATGAGCAGCAGTCCGGAGCGATACGACGTCGTCTGGGACAGGCCGAGCAGGGACTCCTCGGGCTCGATGCCGCTGGGCAACGGCGACGTCGGGCTCAACGCCTGGGTCGAGGAGGGCGGCGACCTGCTCTTCTACATCAGCAAGACCGATGCGTGGAGCGAGAACGGCCGTCTCCTCAAGCTCGGCCGCGTGCGCATCAAGCTCTCACCCAATCCCTTCACCAAAGGCGCCCCGTTCGACCAGCGCCTGCGGCTGGGCCAGGGCGAGATCCTCATTCGGGCAGGGGAGGGCGCCGCGGCGACGGCGATCCGCGTGTGGGTGGACGCCAATCGCCCCGTCGTTCGGGTCGAGACCGAGAACCCGCGTGGACACACCGTCCAGGTTGACCTCGAGCTCTGGCGCACGAGGCCTCGGCAGCTCAAGGGGCAGGAGCTCCACAGCGCCTATGGCATGAGCCGAGCGCCACACCCGGTCATCGTCGAGCCCGACACCGTCGTGTCCGCCGGCAGGGATCGGCTCGTGTGGTACCATCGCAACGAGCGGTCCATCTGGCCCGAGACGCTGAAGGTCCAGGGCCTCGAGGCCTTCATGAAGGAAGGCAAGGACCCGCTGCTGCAACGCACCTTCGGCGGCATCATCCGCGGCGAAGGACTGGTCGCCCTGAGCCCGACGCGGCTGGGGAGACGCGGCGACGGCACGAGCTCTCACCAGATGGTCTCGATCTGCATCCTGACCGCACAAGCCTCAACTCCCGGGGATTGGGTGCGCCAGATCGAGAAGCTGGCCGCTGCCAACGAATCCGTTGACCTCGAGGCCGCCCGTGCGGCGCACCGCAAGTGGTGGGAGGAGTTCTGGGACCGAAGCTGGATCCACGTCTCAGGCGCGGCGGCGGGCGGCGCCATCACGACGAACACCCTGCCACTGCGGATCGGCGCCGACAGCAACGGGCAGAACCGCTTCCGCGGCCGCATCCGCCGCGCCCGCGTCTTCGCACGAGCGCTGACGCCCGAGGAGATTGCTGCGCCCGACAAGGCGAGCCGCACGGCGCTCGTGGGCGACTGGACCTTTGGTGCCCCGATGAAGGGGCAGTTCGCCAACGGGGCCGACCCCGCGCTGCCCGCCAAGATCGTCGGCGAGGTCAAAGTGGCCGACGATCCCGCGGGCAAGTGCGTGCAACTCGACGGCCGCGGCTTCCTGGAGGTGGCCCACCACCCGAAGCTGGCGCTGACGAAGGCCCTCACCCTCGAGGCCTGGGTGGCGCCCGACAGGCTGCCCGGCAGCGGAGCGCGCATCCTCGACAAGTCGAAGGCCGCCACCGCCAACGGCTATCTGCTCGACACGTTCCCCGGCAACTCGCTCCGCCTGATCGTCGAGCCGGCGACACTGAGCCATCCCGCGAAGCTGCCGCCGGGGAAGTGGTCCCACGTCGCCGCGACCTACGATTCGGCCACCGGTGAGCAGCGGCTCTACGTGAACGGCAAGCAGGTGGCGTCGCAGGCCGTCGGGGGGAAGGTGTCACAGATCGCGCAGGGCTACGCGCTCCAGCGCTTCATCCAGGCCTGCGCTGGACGCGGCAACTCGCCCATCAAGTTCAACGGCACCATCTTCACCGTGGATGCCCGCCGCGGCAAGGAGCAGTTCGACGCCGACTACCGCCGCTGGGGCGGCCCCTACTGGTTCCAGAACACCCGCCTCGCCTACTGGCCCATGCTCGCATCCGGCGACAGCGAGATGATGCTCCCCCTCTTCCGCATGTACATGGAAGCCCTGCCGCTGGCGAAGGCGCGCACCCAGATCTACTTCCAGCACGAGGGCGCCTGCTTCCCCGAGACGATGTACTTCTGGGGCGCCTACGCCAACGACAACTTCGGCTGGAACCGCAAGGGCAAGCCCGTCTCCCACTGCGACAACACCTACATCCGACACTACTGGTCCGGCGCCCTCGAGCTCACCACGCTCATGCTCGACTACTACGCCCACACCCAGGACCAGGGCTTCCTGAAGACCACGCTGCTGCCCCTCGCCGGGCCCGTCCTGGCCTTCTACGACAAGCACTATCCCCGCGACCCCGACGGGACGCTCCGCCTCGAGCCCGCCCAGGCGCTGGAGACGTGGCAGAAGGCCATCAACCCCCTGCCGCCCATCGCCGGGCTGCGCTTCGTCCTCGACCGCCTTCTCGCCCTGCC
>CAZDNN010000247.1:0-8864 GCA_964506385.1 uncultured Planctomycetota bacterium | reverse complement strand
AGTTGGCTTTGTTTTCTAGTGTGCCCAGCCCGAGTTTTCCTCTTTGGTTGCGGCCGAAGGCCGCGATAGGATGAAGGAGAGGGCATCGTGAAGGTGATCGTCGGCTCGGCCGTCAAGGGCTTCGCGCTCAAGAGCGCGGTCAAGGCGCACCTCGAGGAACAGGGCCACGAGGCCATCGACGTGGGCTGCTACGGCACCGACAGGTTCGTGAAGTACACGTCGATCGGCCAGCGCGTCGCCGAGGCGCTGACGCAGGGGCAGGCGCCGCTTGCTGTGAACATCTGTGGCAGCGGGACGGGGGCGGCGCTGGCGGCCGGCAAGTTCCGCGGCGTGTGTGCCGTAAGCTGCGAGAGCGTGGCGACGGCCCGGCTCATCCGGGTGGTCAACGACGCGAACTGCCTGTGCCTGGGCGAGGACGTGGTGGCGCCCGCTCTGGCGTGCGATATGGTCGATGCCTTCCTGGCCGCGCGATTCAGGGACGCCCCGGGCGTTTCCGAGGCGATCCTGGCCTTCTGGGCCGAGGCGCGGGACGAGATGCTGGCCCGCGGCGAGCCCGCCAGCCCCCGCGAGATCGAATGTCT
This sequence comes from uncultured Planctomycetota bacterium, assembly GCA_964506385.1. Lineage (GTDB taxonomy): Bacteria > Planctomycetota > PUPC01 > DSUN01 > DSUN01 > CAZDNN01. The sequence continues at coordinate 8,283 of CAZDNN010000247.1, read as the reverse complement.
TGAATAGCCCGCCATGGACAAAAGTGGAAAACACCATTGACACGGACGCCCCGGATCAGTACTCTTCATGGTTGGCAGGACGAGGATCTATCACCCCCCCTGTGCTGCGAATCGACGGAGGAACGGCGGCGGGTGCCGCCGTGGTCGCGGCTTTCGACATCGGAGCGCGCCGGCTATGCCTGATCTCGTGAGTGGGATTCTGACTGTCAGCAAGGATGGCAGCGGAACGCTGCGGGACCCACAGAGCTTCTGGAAGACTCGCGACAAGATCGCGAACGTCGCGCGGTACGATATCCGCGACCTCAAGCTGGTCACAGGCGCCCGCATCGAGGGCGTGGTCGAGCGCGACAGGCGCTTCGGCCGCGTCGTCCGCCGCATCCATCGCGTGTGCGGCCTCCCGCCCGACCAGTTCCGCCGCCGCGCGCCCTTCGATCGCCTGGTCAGCATCGACCCCACCGAGCGCTTCCACATCGGCCGCTCCGAGCGCATGACCATGCGGGTCATGGATCTCTTCTGCCCCATCGGCAAGGGCACCCGCGGCCTCATCGTCAGCCCGCCCAAAGCCGGCAAGACCACCATCCTCGAAGACCTCGCCAACGCCATCCTCGCCGAGCACCCCAGCGCCCGCGTCATCGCACTCCTCGTGGACGAACGGCCCGAGGAGGTCACCAACTTCCGCCGAGCCACCAGCGCCGAGGTCTGGGCCTCGAACATGGACCAGAGCTACGCCGACCACGTCCGGCTCGTAAACCTCGCACTCGCACACGTCCGCTGCGAGCTCGAATGCGGCGCCGACGTCGTCGTCCTCTGCGACTCCCTTACCCGCATGGCCAGGGCCTTCAACGTCGAGGGGGGGGGCTCCGGCCGCACCATGACCGGCGGCCTCGACGCCAGCGCCATGCAGACCCCACGACGCTTCTTCGGCCTCGCACGCAACATCGAGGACGGCGGCTCGGTGACCGTCCTCGCCACCGCACTGATCGACACCGGCAGCAGAATGGACAACCTGATCTTCGAGGAGTTCAAGGGCACGGGCAACTCCGAGATCGTCCTCGACCGCGAGCTCTCCGAGCTCCGCATCTTCCCCGCCATCAACATCAACGGCAGCGGCACCCGGCGCGAGGAGAAGCTCTACACCGAATACGAGCTCACCATGGTGCGCCGCCTCCGCCGCGTCCTCGCCGACCACTCCCCCGCCGAGGCCCTCAGCCGCCTCCTCGCCGCCATGCGCGGCTCGAGCAACAACGAGGAATTCCTCGCAAGCCTCCCAGGCGCCAACGACTAGCCGCACCTCTCGCCAAGTCCCGCCGCCAGCGGCTCTTCCGCGCCGCTCGCTCCTCGGCCGTTCGGGCCCTTGAACGCGGCGGCAGGCCACTGTATACTCGCGGCGCAGGGGTCAACTCCGCTCGCGGGGGCGATGCGTGGCCGATGACGGTGTGGATAAGCTGATGGCCGATGTCGGCCTCGCCTACCGGCGTCGGAAGTCGCGTCGCCGCCAGCGCTATGGCCCGCTCCCCTGGTGGCTCATCTCACTCGTGGCCCACGGCATCGCCCTCAGCCTGCTCGGCATGGCGCCCTACGCCTTCGTGCCCGTGGAGCCCGAGCGCCCGCCTCTCGCCATCAACCTGATCCCCGCTGCCCAGAAGCCCCCCGAGGCCGAGCCCGAGCCGGAACCGCCCGAGCCCGACGAGCCGGACCCCGAGGAGCCGCCCCCCGACGACCCCGGCCCCGTCGTGCCGCGTCCCGGCGAGAAGTCCAGCCCCGGCGACGACTCGCCGCCGAACGACGCAACCCCCAAGCCCGCCACCGCTACCCCCTCGAGCGCCGCCCACACGCCGACCCTGGCCGTCGAGGTGCGCGAGCGCGGCTACGACACCGCCATCTTCGCCCGACGCTCGGCCGACGGCCGCTCACGCGCCGTAGGCCGACGCGGCGGCACCACCGTCCACGCCGAGCGCGCCGTGGACATCGGCCTGATGTGGCTCGCCAGGGCCCAGGAGCGCGACGGTCGCTGGGACTGCAAGGCCTGGGGCGGCAGGGACTCCTACGACGTAGGCACCACGGGGCTCGCGCTCCTCGCCCTGCTCGGCGCCGGCCACACCCACCAGAAGGGCCGCTTCAAGGCCCACGTGCACAGGGGCATCGAGTGGCTGAAGAGCCGCCAGGCGCCCGACGGGAAGCTCGCCTGGAAGACCTTCTACGAGCAGGGGATCGCCGCCACCGCCGCGTGCGAGGCATTCGGCCTCACCCGCGACCTCAGGCTCATGCCCCTCGCCCAAGGGGCGATCCAGCACATCTGCACCCTCCAGCCCGAGCACGGCGGCTTCCGCTACGACGGACCCGTCAGGCAGGCCGAGGGCGACCTGTCGGTCACCGGCTGGCAGATCCTCGCCCTGCGGTCCGCCCTCTGCGCAGGGCTTGACGTCCCGGACGAGGCGCTCGAGCGGTCGCGGACCTTCCTGGCCAACACCGTCCGCGACGACGGCGGCAGCGCCTATCTGGTCGGCGACCCCGCCTCCTCGGCGGCCATGACCGCGGTGGGGATGCTCGCCCGCCAGTTCGTCGGCGGCGAAGGCTATGACAATCAGGTCCGCGCCGCCGCCGAGTGGCTCATCAACCACGAACGCCGCGTCCGCGGCCCAGGCAAGGGCAAGGACCGGCTCGTGGGCGACCTCTACTACACCTACTACTCGACCCTCGCCATGTACCAGTTCGGCGGCAACGCCTGGCAGGTGTGGAACCGCCTTTTCCGCGATGGCCTGCTCGCCGCACAGGTCCGCGATGCCCGCGACACGGAGGGCCGCTGGATCCGCGGGAGCTGGAACCCCAGGAAGCACCACTGGGGCTCCGCTGGCGGCAGGGTCTACGCCACGGCCATGGCCGTCATGTCCCTCGAAGTCTACTACCGCTATCTGCCCGTCTACCGCAGGTAAGCGCGGCCGTCACGCCCCCCGCGCCCGTGTTGCCGGCGGGCAACGGCATGTTGCAGATCGGCAACATGCCATTAGTCCTTGAGCAGCACGTACTTGCAGCCGGATCCATGGCTCGCCGTGCGGCTCCGTGTTGCCGAACGTCAACATGGGTGGGCGAAACGGCGGGACCGCGGCGCAGGGAGCGGAGCCGCGCCCCCCCTTCTCGCTGCTCCAAGCCCAGTGCTCACAGGAAGTTGCCGCGAATCGGCGCACGGCGGCGACGGGTGGCTGCCAGCGGCACGTGGTTTGCATGCGCAAGATAAGAGTAACGTGGGGGACAAGTAGAAGAGGAGAGAGGAAGATGACGCGGACCGCCCTTGTGATGCTGCTGGCGTGCCTGGTCGCCATCGGTACGGCCTACGCCGCGCCCATCGCCGCAACCCAGGTGCAGGATGCCATCTCGGGCAGGCGGAACAACAGCTACTTCGGCACGGGCTTCTCGGCCGCCGGCGAGGTCGAGGTCGCGAGCCAGCGCAGCGCCAACGGCACCGCTGATCCGGGGAATAACCGCGCGTCGCGGACCTTCGTCGAGTTCGCCCTCACCCAGGGCCTGATCGACGCCGCAGCCGCGGCGGTCGGGACGGGCGCCCGCCTCGAGCTCGGCTTCGACCTCCAGCAGGTCGTCAACGGCCCCGGCAGGCTCGAGGGCATGGATGTCCGCTACTTCGGCATCACCCCCGGCGACCGGTCCGCCCCTGCCCTGTGGAACACGCCCACCCAGGAGACGGCCCAGAACGTCATCTACCCGACCACCGCCCCCGGCACCCACACCGCGAAGTTCAGCAATGCCAAAGTCGTGCAGGACATCGCCAACGCCACCGCCGGCCAGTATATCGCTTTCGGCGTCACCTGCGACCGCGGCGTGGACAACAGCGTGACCGTCGGCGGCCCCGCCGACCGCCAGACATATCTCCTCGACGATGCCGCCAACAGCTTCTCGCTCTCCGTCGGCGGGCCAAGCGTGCTCCTCACCCCCGTGACCCTCCGCCAGACCGCGGGCAACGCGGGGCAGCCCGCCGCCAATCTGATCAACAACAGCGGCCTCGGCGGCACCCCCGACGCCTCGGACTACACGACGTTCGCACACAGCGGCGGCGTCTGGTACACGGCCACGGGCACATACCCGGCCAACTACTTCGACGCCGGCCAGGTCCCGCCCCAGTTCGTCCTGCCCCTCGGCCGCCGCTTCGACCTCACCGACCTGGTCGTGTGGGGCTACGGCGGGAACGCGAACGAGGCGTCGGACTTCACCGTCGAGTTCTCGACCGACGGCGGCGCTACCTACCACAGCAGCGCGGCCGTGCAGACCAGCTTCCTGCTCGGCACAGGCCAGGGGACCCTGACCTTCGGCGGGAGCCACGCGGCCGATACCGTCCGCATCACCATGACCGACAATGCCGGCGGCCGCGGCCTTGGCGGCGTCGGTCCGGGCGACCGCGTCGGCCTCGGCGAGATCAAGCTCCTCGCTCCCCCGCCGCCCCAGGCCATCCTCGTCACGCCCACAGGCATCACCCAGACAGCCGGCAACACCCTCGGCGGCTACCCGATGACCAACCTGATCAACAACAGCGGCTTCGGCGGCGCCGTGCCAGAGGCCCCCAACTACCACACCTTCCTCCACCCAGGAGGCCCCGCCAACACGTGGGTCACGGCCACGGGCGTCTACCCCCGCAACTACTTCGACGCCGGCCAGGTCCCGCCCCAGTTCCTGCTCGACCTCGCCGGGCCATACCTCCTGACCGACCTGATCGTGTGGGGCTACGGCGGGAACGCGAACGAGGCGTCGGACTTCACCGTCGAGTTCTCGCGCGACGGCGGCGCGTCCTTCTACGCCAGCGTGGATGTGCAGGCGAACTACCTGATCGGCCAGGGCATGGCCACCCTGCCCTTCGGCGGCAGCTTCCTCGCCGACACTGTGCGCCTGACCATGACCGACAACGCCGGGGGCCGCGGCCTCGGCGGTGTCGGGCCGGGCGACCGTGTCGGCCTCGGCGAGGTCAAGTTCCTCGCCATCCCGGAGCCCGGCACGCTCGCGCTCGTCGGCGTCGGCCTGCTGGCGCTCCTGCGTCGCCGGCGGGCCTAGCCTCGCCTTGACTCCTCCGCCATCTCGTCGGACAATGGCCCGGCCGCAGGTCGGCGAGAGGAGTCCCCCATGCTCATTCGATGCCCTATCCTCGCCCTTGCCGCAGCCGCTGCTCTGGCGGCCGGCGGCCTCGATGGCTTCCACTGGCGCGAGGAGTTCGCCGACGCCGGACGCTGGGCGCCGCAGCCGACGTGGTTGAGCGCCGCCTCGAAGACGGCCTCGGTCACCAGCGACGGTCAGGCCGCGTGCTTCCGCGTGGACGAGCCGCGGCTGGGGATGAAGTGGTCGGCCTCAATGCCCATGGTCGGCTTCGCCTACACCCCCTGGCTCGTCATCCGCTACCGCGCGGAGAACCTGAATGCCCAGGGGGAGGACTACCTCGTCTATCTCGATGACCGCGTTCCCGGGAAGCAGCTCAACGCCATCCGGCTCTGCGACGTCAAGTCGGACGGGAAGTGGCACGTCGCCGCCGTCGAGGTGTCGCGGCTGACAGAGGCCGATGGCGCCTACGGCCTCGCCGTTCAGGTCCGCGCGACCGAGAAGGGCGGCGCGCGGCTGTGGCTCGACTGGCTGGCCTTCCTGCCCGAGCCGCCGAAGGGCGCCGAGATCATCGAGCGCGTCCCCACGGTCCCGCCCAAGCCCGACTGGGCGGCGCCCCTCGCCCAGGCGGCGTGGAAGCCCCGCACCGACTGGCTCAGCAACCCCGCCGCCGAGGGCAAGCACTCGGCCGAGCGCAAGGGCGATGCCTGGGTCTTCCGCGTCGCCGACGCCGGCCGCGGGATGAAGTGGTCGTGGGACCTCCCTGAGGCGGTCGAGCTCTCAGGCCATCGCTACGTGGCCCTGCGCTACCGCGCGACGGGGCAGCGGCCCTGGAGCGACTACGTCCTGTGCGTCATCGGCAAGCCCCGGGGCGATGGCCGCGACTACGAGGCAGTCATCGCCCCGTCGGAGCTGGTCTCCGACGGCCGCTGGCACACCGTCCACTGCGACGTCCGCGACGTCGCCGCCCGCTTCGAGACGGTCGGCGCCCTCGCCCTCCAGGTCCAGGCCGCCGATCCGGACGCGACCCTCGAAGTCGCTGACCTCCGCCTCGTCAGCGCCATCCAGCCCTCTCCCCTGAGCGACTTCCTCGACTGGAAGAGCGAGAAGAGGTTCCAGGAACCTTTTTCTGCCATCCCGCTGGGGGCGCTGCCAAAGAGCAACGTCGGGCCGTGGCTGCGGCATCTCCGCATCGCCGAGTGGTTCCCCCAGGCGGAGATCACCGCCCAGGGGATACCCTTCCAGCTCAGTCGAATAGGACCTATACGACCTATAGGGCCTATCCCTCCCGGGGAGGGTGCCTTGGCCGGCACCAGCATCAGGGAGAAAGGCGAGCTGCGCATCCCGGCCGACGTGAAGGCCAGCGAGGTCTATCTGCTGCTCCTCGCGGCGCTCATTGGTCCGGAGGAGCCGTGCTACGGCAGCGGCAAGTTCCGCGTCATCCGGGACGTCGATCGCTTCCGCCTCCGCCTCGAGTATGCCGACGGCACGGCCGACGAGTGCCTGCCGATGCAGGTCGCCTCGAAGAGACGGGAGGGCGAGGCTCCCGCCGAGCCGCGCTTCGCCATCGTCCCCGGCCCCCAGGTCCTCGTCGCCGCCGCCGACCCCGCCAAGCGCCTCAAAGCCCTCGTCCTCGCCGATCGCTGCAAGCAGGCCGCCTTCGCCCTCGCCGCCGTCACCGCGCGCACGGCCGGCAAGCCCGGCTTCCCCGAGGCCGCCGAGGATAGCCAGCCGCTCTGGGCGCCGCTACGGAAGCGGGTGGCCCGCCTTGATGGGGAGAAGCTCCGGGCGATGGGCCTGCTCTCGCAGTCGTTCGACCTCCGCATTGACGGACGCAGGATATCGGGCGAGAGGCTGAAGGCAACGGCGGTAGACCACAACGTGGGGATCACCCTGTTCCACGTCGCCGGCATCGAGGGCTTGACCTTGGGTGTGCGGGTGCCGCCCGGAAGGCGCACCTCGGCATCCCGCGCCGTAGGAGCCTTCGTGGTGAACGAGGGCACCGAGGTACGCAGGGTTGCCTTGGTCGCGCCGAAAGTCGGCCCTTACAAGCTCTGTGAGCGCGCACAGGATGCCTACTACCTGGTGCCAAGGCGCGGTTGCTCATTCGACAACCGGGCGTGTTCCTATGCAGAGCGTTACTGTGGCCTGTTCCCCGTGCAGTTCCTGGACACGTTCTCGCCGGCGAGCGGCCTCGGCCTCTCTCTGCGTACCGAGAACACCGACTGCGTGCGCAGGTCCTATCTGCTGGAGAAGAAGGCCGACGGCAGCTTCACTATCGGCGTTGAGTATCCGGAGCGAACGCTCGAGCCCGGCGAGTCGTTCGAGGCTCCGTTGGCTGTCGTGGCCGTGACCGACGGCGACTGGCATCGCGGCTTCGAGGCGTACCGCAAGTGGCTTCGGGCCTGGCACAAGCCGCTGTCGCCCCGCAAGCGGTGGTTCCGCGAGATCTTCAACTTCCGGCAACGGTTCCTGCACGCGCTCGACCCGCTCTACGACCACGCAAAGGGCACGTTCCATCTCCAGCGGGCGGTGGACGAGGCGCGGCGGGAGTTTGGGGGGATCGACTATCTCCACATCTTCGACTGGGGGAACTGCGGGAAGTGGGGACGCATCTACGGGCGGACGGGCGACTACTCGCCGTACGACTTCCTCGAGGGCGGTCGCGACGCGTTCCGCAAGGCCATCGAGGGCGTGCAGAAGCAGGGCGTGCCGACGGGGCTCTACATCGAGGGCTATCTGCTCACGGCCCGAGGCAAGCTCGGTCAGGCACACGGCAAGGACTGGCAGAGCATCCGCCGCGACGGCAAGGGGGCATGGTGGCCGGGCAACGTCGAGATGAGCATCTGCGCCGGCGTGAAGGAATGGCGGGAGGTGCAGGCCTCGACCTACGAGACCAAGGTCAAGGAGCTCGGCGTCGACGGCATGTACATCGACCAGTTCGGCTTCGCCAATGCGGGGAAGGACTGCTGGTCGGACAAGCACGGCCACCCCGTCCCCAGCTACTGCGTCCGCACCGAGCGCGACACGACGAAGGCCATCCGCGAGCGGGTCGAGGCCGCGAAGAAGGGCGTCGCCATCTACACCGAGGAGACGCCCGTGGACGTGACGACGCAGTACCAGGACGGGAGCTTCACCTACGCGATGAACGCCGCGCGGCGCACCCAGACGCTCGTGCCGCTGAACATC